>NZ_CACA01000314.1:0-39379 GCF_000180455.1 Kamptonema sp. PCC 6506 | reverse complement strand
AAAGGAAGAAGGAGGAAGGAAGAAAAAAGAAGGAAGAATTTAATTTCTTACTCGCCTTTTTTGCCTTTTGACTTTTACTTTTCAATGAGGTCAGGGAAGTTGAGAGTGAGTGCTAGACCGTGACAGGCTGATCTCGATGATTTGATTAGTTTTAATGAGCTGGCTTTGACTCTAAACTCCCTGCCTTCAAACGGTTTTAGATTTTAGATTAGTGAATTGTCTGAGCTTCTGAAAAATATTTGGAATCTTGGAGTTTATCCCCAATCAAAAATCCAAAATCATAGCATGAAAAATCGAAAATTGATGGACTTTCTGCCTTCAATCTTTTAAAAAATCATCTAAAGAATTGGTCAACCAACTGAGGAGAAATTTGCACCATGAGAATGTTTAAGGTGACTGCTTGCGTTCCCAGCCAAACTCGCATCCGCACTCAGCGGGAATTGCAAAATACTTACTTTACAAAGTTAGTTCCCTATGACAACTGGTTCCGGGAACAGCAACGGATCATGAAAATGGGCGGGAAAATTATCAAGGTTCAACTCGCTACTGGTAAACCGGGTGCTAATACAGGTCTGCTGTAAAATCTTTGCAGATTCAATAATGTATTGGCAAGAGGTCGAGTTCGGCCTCTTTTTTATTGTTAGTTGTTAGTTGTTAGTTGTTAGTTGCATTTTCCTCCTTCCTTCTTCCTTCTTCCTTCTTTCTTCGGCTATAGTTTTCATTCATTTTATGAAGTACACCCCAGAAACCGGGTTTCTTGAAAGCTCTCCCCCATAAACTGATTTTGTTTAAGAAACCCGGTTTCTCTGTACTACATTTACATGGAATATGCTGTAAGTTATCCTAAATTCTAAATTAATCCTATGGCCTATGACATCCGACGCTTAATTCCCTTTCTTGACCCCTCAGTGCAGGAATGGTCTGTAGAGGCCCGCGTATTGCGGTGGCTGACTTTCCTCTGGCTATTTGTGGGGTTAGTAGTGCTGTTTTCAGCTTCCTACCCTAGCGCTAATGCTGATTATGGAGATGGACTTTATTACTTTAAGCGACAGTTAATCGCAGTAGCAATCGGGTTAGTGGGTTTTAACGTAATTGTACACTCTTCTCTGCGCTACATTTTGGGGATAGCTCAGTGGGGATTTTTCTTGTTAGTAGGTTTGCTGTTGTTAACATTAGTTCCCGGACTGGGAACTAATGTTAACGGTGCAACTCGCTGGATATCTATTGGCCCAGTTCCAATTATTCAACCTTCTGAGTTAATTAAGCCTTTTTTAGTGCTACAAAGTGCGCGCGTTTTCGGTAACTGGTATCGCCTCAATTATAAATTCCGCTGGGCTTGGATGGGAATTTTTGGACTGGTATTGTTGGGTATTTTGTTGCAGCCAAATTTGAGTACAACGGCTTTGTGTGGGATGACTTTGTGGTTGGTAGCAATGGCTGCTGGATTGCCTTATTATCAATTGGGGGCAACGGCTATCGGAGGGCTGTTTTTAGGCGTTCTAAGTATCAGTATTAAAGAATATCAGCGCCGCCGAATTATGTCTTTTTTGAATCCTTGGGCAGATCCGATGCAGGATGGTTATCAGTTAATTCAAAGTCTATTGGCGGTTGGTTCTGGTGGATTTTGGGGTACTGGTTTAGGGATGTCGCAGCAAAAGTTATTTTATCTACCGATTCAGTATAGCGATTTTATTTTTGCTGTTTATGCTGAAGAGTTTGGCTTGGCAGGGAGTTTGGTACTATTACTTTTTTTGGCGGCTTATGGGACGCTGGCGCTGTTGGTAGCACTGAAGGCTCGTAATATTGAGTATCAATTGGTGGCGATTGGGGTGATGGTGGTGATGGTGGGTCAATCACTTTTAAATATTGGGGTGGCGACGGGAGTTTTACCGACTACAGGTTTGCCACTACCATTGTTTAGTTATGGTGGTAGTTCGATGGTGGCAAGTTTGTTGTTAGCGGGCCTATTAATTCGGGTGGCTAGGGAGAGTTCAGAGGCGGAGGTTGTCTCTTTGGATGGGCGTAGAGATGAAATGAGACGCAAGAGACTAGGGACTAGGGGCTAGGGGAATTAGGGGCTAGGGGCTAGGGCTAGGGAAATAAAGGGAAGAGAGAGGTAGAAGTTAAGAGAAATTAGGAACTTCTTCTTCTCTTGCCCTATTTTCTAGTTCCAAATCCTTATCTTCCCCTAGCCCCTATTTTCTAGTTCCTAACCCCTATCTTCCCCTAGCCCCTAGTCTCTAGCCCCTATCTTCCCCTAGTCCCTTTCTTTCCCTATCAACTTGCCCCAGCATTAATTGCAGGACTATCAGCGAGAGGAGCATAAATTAGTATTCCTGTACCGTTATCTTCAAGGGGGCCCAAATTAGGATCGACTTCCAGAGAACCTGCTGTAGCTTTGCCATTGTTAAAGGTATTCTCGATCGCAGGCCACTCAATATTCCCGCCACCATCGGCAAAATAGGCCCCTGGTTCCGGGACGAACCCTCGATGATCGGAGGTATTTTGCTTATTCCCCCAAGGATTTGCAGCCGTATTTGAGGAGATAATCGTGCTAGTAAGGCGAACGTTTTGCCCGCCACGAATGCCACCCGCTTCATATCCTGCTTGGTTGTTAGCCAAGGTGCAGTTAATAATTTCCGTTGCTTCAGAAGTCGAGATATAAATTGCCCCGCCTACGCCATTGCCTTCTGCGAGTCCTACCAAATTACCCACAAAAGTGCTATTTGCGATCGCACCTGGAGAAGTTTCTCCTACCCACAAACCACCGCCTTGATCTTCCGCTTGGTTATTAGTGAAAGTGGAGTTAGATATCTGATACTCTGCGTTGAAAATCCGCAAACCACCTCCAAGGGAATCTCCCTTACCATCTCTGACTAAGACATTATCTTTAAACAAACACTTGTCAACTGTTACTTTGTCTGGCGCATATCCTCCTAAGAAAGCCGCGCCACCTTGTCCAGCAGCTTTATTCTGTTCAAAAGTGGTATTCCGAACTATAATTTCACCGCCAGTTCCATGCGGGCCTGCGCCATCGGTAAAAATTGCACCTCCATAACCCCTAGTTTCTGAGGCTCCCACCGTTCCGCCGTAGCTGGCATCATTTTCAGTAAATTTGCAATTTTCGACTGTTAAAGAACTCAGCAAGCTGTTGATTCCCGCGCCCAAAGTGCCTTTATTTTGATAGAATTCGCAATCTATAAAGGTAGAGAAAGATTCGCTATGGATGGAGACAGCACCGCCACCTCGTTCTGTTTCCGGGATTAAAGAGCCGTCGTTGTGGCGAAAAATACAGGATTTAGCTGTGAAGTTAGTTCGCCACTGGGAGTAAATAGCACCGCCAATTCCTGCGGAGTTACCCTCGAAGGTGCAGTTTTCGATCGCAGTTTGAGAGTCCCCACCAATCAAAATCGCTCCACCTGCGGAATCTTCAAAATTATCGGGGTCAGTTCCCGACAGTTTCCCCCCAGTGAGGATCAGGTTTTTGAGAGTAAAGTTTGCACTATCACTAATGCGAAAAATTCTGCTATCTCCCGAACTTTTAACTGTTAATTTGGGAGCATTTGCGCCGTCGATGGTCAAGTTTTTATCGATGGTAAGTTGACCATTGGTCAACAAAATCACCTGGTTTGCTAAGGTAGAATCGAAGGTAATGGTATCTCCAGCCGTTGCGGAGGCGATCGCGTTTCTCAGAGAGTCAGGACTCCCATCGCTAGTATTCTTAACAACAATTTCTGTCATAGATGCTACTGATTGTGTTTTCGACTATTAGAATCACCCTTAACAGTTATAGCAAGTAACCGCTTTCGTCTGTTAGGACACTCGCTCATATAGCAACCGCCAGGGCGGTTAGGGGCTAGGGGCTAGGGGCTAGGGACTAGGGAAAGAAGGGGAAGAAGGGAATAGAATCAGCGAGTTTGGTAGAAGTCAGAACGTCCTAACCGACGAAAGCGGTTGCTTACTTGTCATTGCGAGCGAAGCGAAGCAATCGCAGAGACTAGGCGATTGCTTCGCTTCGCTCGCAATGACAGATGGTAAGTAATTTGCCGGACACGATATCATTGCTGGAACTGGCTGATTCTATTCCTTTCTTCCTTTCTTCCCTTCTTCCCTAGCCCCTAGCCCCTAGCCCCTAGCCCCTAGCCCCTAGCCCCTGTTCTGGAAATTTAGGTTGCTTATTGCTCTTCTCAATAGGAGGTTCGGATTCTACAGGAGGAGAATTCAGAGATTCTTGCCACACTTCGATTTGCGCTCGCGCTTCTTCATAAATGCGAGTACCGGAGGGAATTTTCCTCAGAATCGCGATCGCACCCGGCAAATCGGATGCAGATTCTTCCTGCGCGATCGCGAAAATTCTCTGACTCCAATCATTAATCGCCTCGTCAGCTTCCGATCGCAACCCGCTAGACTCCGGTACCTGATTGGCTAGCAAAATCGCCGTTTCCAAAGCATCAGCAGTACCAGGTTCAGCCGCCTGACGAGCATTTTGCAAGCCATCCTTTGCCTGTAACTGAGATTCCCAGTTGCGGATATTCGATCGCGCTTCATCGTAGAGTGTCCGTCCCGGTTGAATCTTGCTAGCCGCCGCGATCGCAGCTAATAAATTACCATCATTAGCTAACTGCTGCGCCCGATCTAAATAAGGCCGATCTCGAAACTGCTGGCTTTGATCTCCCCAAGTTTTAATTTTATCCTGAGCTTGCTGGTAGAGCGCCCGCCCAACGCCAATTTTCCTGGCTTCAACAATGGCAGCTTCCAGAGAATTAGCATCCCCCAGAGTCGCGATTTGGTCGGCCCTTTCTAGAATTGGAGTGTCCTCCATCAACTCAACTTGGCGAGTCCAGGTTGCGATTTCCTTCTGCGCTTCTGGCCCTCGCGGATTTCCCGCAGGAATTGTCTGTAATTGCGCGATCGCCACCTTGAGATCGTTCGCGCCTCCCTTTGCAGCTACCTGGCGTGCGGCTTCCAGGGTTTTCACATCCGCAATTTCTTGTTGCCAATTGCTAATAAATTCTTGGGCGTTATTGTAAAGTGGGCGGTTAGATTTAATCTTTTTAGCAGCTTTGATCGCATTCTCCAAACCCGCGATCGTCCCTCCTTGAGTCTGAGAAGCAGCGCTAGCTAACTCTCTAAAATCTTTGACTTCTTCTTTTAAATTGGCGCTTTCCGGAATTTTATTCACAATGTCGATCGCGCCTTGCCATTGTCCGGTTTTCAACTG
Source organism: Kamptonema sp. PCC 6506 (assembly GCF_000180455.1). Lineage (NCBI taxonomy): Bacteria > Bacillati > Cyanobacteriota > Cyanophyceae > Oscillatoriales > Microcoleaceae > Kamptonema > Kamptonema sp. PCC 6506. Next base: position 34,158 of record NZ_CACA01000314.1, on the reverse strand, counting down.
CGCTTCTGCTAATTCCATAATCTTTTTACCAAATTCCGCGATCGCCTTTTGAGCGGCCTGGTAGATGTAGCTTTCAGGAGCGATCGCACCAGCTAACTGAATTGCCGCAAACAGATTGTCTACCCCTCCAGCCTCCGCCGTACTTCGAGCTTTTGCCAACTTGTTACCATCTGCACGGGAAGTCTGAATTGCCTTAGTAATTTCCTCGTATCTAGCGGTTTCCCAGTAAGTATTGCCGATATCCAGCAGCAGAGTTGCTTGTCGAAACGCTTGATTCCAGTCTTCCTTGCGAAGATAATCTTCTGCGGCTTGATAGATTTTTTCTGCATCATCCCATATTAACTGCCACTGCTGGATTTGCTTTTCCACTTGCGGGTAAGCGGGAACATCGCTAGGGACTTTCCGAGCGATCGCGATCGCTTCTCCCAGATTACCCGCTTGGAAAGCAGCATCGCCCAACTTCAGAATATCTTCCGACCAGTTTTCAATCTGACGATTAATTGCAGTCCGCAGGGGGTGATCCTTGGGTAGAGCATTAACCAAGTCAATCGCCGCCAGCAAGTCGTCCACAGTCTGCTTCTGGGCCGTCACCTCAGCGCAATAGAGACGATCCGAAGCTGAAGCCGTTGGCCAAAAAATGCTCAGGCAATTTGGTTGAGCCGCCAGACGGAACAGAGATGCGATCGCGATCAAAGCCACCCCGCCAGGGAGGGCGACAATTACCACCACCCAAAACGGCCATTTCGTCGGCCATCGCCGCCAACTTTGCCAGAACTTAGGCCCAAGAGACGGGGGTTTTGGTTGCGGCGGTTCTGGTTCTTCCTGAGTTCCCAAGCGCAGAGCGAGGGCTTTTCGCCGCTGTGCGCGGGTTTGTCGCCCTGACTCACCCCCCCCATCGGGTTGAGAGTTTTCCCTAGCTTCTAAAGGCTCTGAGGCTGACCATAGGCCCGGTATTTCCCGCTCTTCACTCATAATCACCACCACAAACAGCAATCTAGCAGCTTTGACCGTTTCACAACTGCAATGGTTGCTATCGTACTCCCCAACTCCAAAAAATCCAAATTTGTTAACAGTTAACAGTTAACGGTTAACCGTTAACCGTTAACTGTTTAAGATTGGGCTTGTGCTTGCAAATCATCGATCAGTTCGGCTAGATGATCGCTGCTGGCTTTGTAAACCTCGCCGCAGAAGTGACAAGTCGCTTCTGCACCATCATCCTTTTCAATCATGTCTTGAAGTTCGGCTTCGCCTAACATTTTTAAGGCTCCTAAAACGCGATCGAAGGAACAGCCACAGTGAAAGCGTAGCATCTGAACCTCTGGCAAGATTTCCAGACCCATATCTCCGAGTAGTTCCTCAAACATCTGCTCTAATGTTTTACCAGAGCGTAACAGAGGCGTAAAACCGGATAGTGAAGCTACTCTAGATTCCAGCTTTTCCACCAACTCATCATCAGTAGCAGCTTTGGGCATAATTTGTAACATGAGGCCGCCAGAAGCTTGTACGCCTTCAGCGCCAACAAATACTCCCAAAACTAAAGCTGAAGGCGTTTGTTCCGATGTGGCCAGGTAATGGCTGATGTCGTCCCCGATTTCCCCAGAAACAAGTTCTACGGTACTGGAGTAAGGATAGCCATAGCCGACATCTCGCACGACGTAGAGGTAGCCTTCGCCGATTGCGCCGCCGACATCGAGTTTACCAAGCGCATTTGGCGGAAGTTCGATTTTGGGGTTATCTACATAGCCGCGCACGGTTCCGTCTGTGCCAGCATCAACCATCAACCCGCCCAAGGGGCCATCCCCTCTAATGCGAATATTGACTCTGGATTGCTGTGTTTTCATATTAGAGGCCAATAGCAGCCCCGCTGACATAGTGCGGCCGAGGGCGGCGGTGGCGACGTAGGAGAGTTGGTGTCGCCGTCTAGCTTCTTCCGTGAGGCGGGTGGTGATTACGCCTACAGCCCGAATTCCGCCCTCTGCGGCTGTAGCGCGAATTAATTGATCGGCCATGAACCTTACATTTCTTAACAACTTCCACTTTCTTTATTCTAGCGGCGTTCTACTTCGCCTAAAATCTATAGCGTAATTTCACACAACTAGACATGGCAAAACTGCCCATAGAAATTGCCGAAACCATTTGGAGCCTAAAACGGCAACTATTGCATATTATTGAAAATGCTACAGAAGCCGAATATACTCTTTTTGAGCAATTTGGAGAAACCGACAGAACAATTGACTATTTAGATCAGCTAAAAAATGTAGCACAGCAAGCCGATGAGCGGTTTTCCCAGTTTTCCATATTGCAACGACGCTTGGCTAATGCAGTACCCACAGCAACTCCTGATATGCTAAGGTTAGTAACAGAAGTTATTGCTTATACCCAGGCTAGACTTCCCGCATGGGAACGCAGCATTGAAGAAATTAAGATTGAGTGGAGATTATGATCGACGAACAAGGATATGTGCCGCCCCTAAATGTGGATCGACGACTCCTCGCCAATTTACGTCGCAGTCGCTTGGAAATGGAAGAATTAGGTTGGAAATTAGAAGAAGTTATTGCCAAATTAGACGAAGACCATCGACAAATTCAACAAAAACGGTTACAAATACTTTTAAACAGTCAGTAGTTATATAAATGTTGAGAACGTTACTTTAGAGGCGATCGCTTTTTATGCGTTAGAGTTGATGAGTTGTCCCGTTCTAAAATCTAAAATATTTAATCGTTATGTTTGGTAATTATCAACAAAGTCACTTGCGGATTGAGGTTAATGCTTCGGAGACTGAGATTCGGGATAGTTTGTTACGTCCGAGTCAATTGCAAGAGTGGCTGTGGCCGCAACAATTTAGTAGTGGAATGCCGGAACAATTATACAAAGGTTTGGCGTTTACGAGTTGGGTTGGCCCGGTGGCTTTGGAGCACAAGGTAGAGATTGCGGAGTCGAATTGTTTGCGGTTGTTATTGAGTCAGGGTATTGATGGGTTTCACGAGTGGTATTGGGGGGATGGTTGGGTGCAGTCGCGCTTAGAGGGGGTGTCGGTGATGCCTTTAAGTGTGGGGCAAACTGTTAGTTTGTTGCGGTTGCGGGAGTTTTTGAAGAAGGGGAAGGGGGAATAATTAATAGCCCAATCGATCGGCATTGAAATACTAAAATTTAGGAGCTTGTAATGATTAGTACCTCAACTCCTGCTGAACAGAGAACTTTGCTTAGAAATATTAGCTGGCAAACTTTTGAAAGCTTGCTTAGCGATCTTGGGGAACACCGTTCCTCACGCCTGACTTACAATCGGGGTACTTTGGAAATTATGACACCTTTGTATGAGCATGAAAAACCTAAAGAAGTGCTTACGGCTCTCGTTGGTATTATAGCAGAAGAGTTGAATATAGAGATTGCTAGAGCAGGTTCTACTACTTTTAAGCGTCAAGAGTTAGGGCGCGGTGCTGAGCCTGATTCCAGTTTCTACGTCCAAAATGAGAGATTAGTTAGAGGTAAAAGTAAAATAGATTTGAGAACCGATCCGCCGCCTGATTTGGTAATAGAAATAGATATTACTAGCAGTTCTCTTGATAGTTTTGACATTTATTCTGCCTTGGGTGTACCGGAAATTTGGAGGTATAACGGGCGGATTTTACAATTTTTTCAGTTGCAAGATGAAGAGTATGTAGCTTGTGAGTTTAGTCGATGTTTTTCATTTTTATCTGTGGCTGAAATGGGTAGATTTTTGCAGGAAAGTAAAACTGTAGGGGAGACTACTCTGTTGCGAGGGTTTCGAGTTTGGGTGAGGAGTAAAATCATTCCCGGTTGATTCCTTATTATATCAGTTTGCCTGCCGACTGTTGCACTTTTTCAACTTGTCTGGGTGCTTCCATTTCGGTGAATAGTTGAATTGCGTTGTTAAAATTTTCTTGACTATCAGCAGTATTGCCTATTGTTTGATAAGTTAAGCCTAATTGATAGTAGGCTTCAGCTAAGTCACATTTAGCACCGATTTTATCCAGAAGTTCGATTGATTCTGAGTGATGGGAAAGGGCTGTTTTAAGTTCTCCCTGTATGCGATAGAGTTCTGCTAGACCACTATAAGCTTGTCCCTTAATCTGAATATAGTAGCTGTCTTCAGCAAATTTGATAGCTCTTTGAAACAGTTCAAAGGCTTTGGAAATTTCCCCTAAACTTTTATAGGTTAACCCTAAAAATACTAATGCACACCCATGACTCCAAGGCTGCCACTCAGTTATTGAAAGTTCACGATAAGCTTTTTCAGCTAGGTTATGTGCTTCTTGATTCAAACCCAAGCATGAATTACAGAAAGCTAAAAAATAGCAGGCATCTACTGAATGATAATGAAGTTCTGTATTTTTAGTAGAGAAATAGAAGTCTTCAAAACTTTTTTTAGCTGCTTCTACTTCGCCAAGAGATATATAGCCGTATCCAATGTTCACCAAAGAAACTAAATACAGTCCTTTTAAGAAAGATGCTAAGCCTTCTTCCTTTTGATATGTATCTTCTGAAAAAATAGATGCAATTTTCTGAGATTTTTTATGATAATCTATTCCCCGATTAGGTTCGCCTTTTGCGTAGTGGGATTCTCCTAGCCATAGATAAAGTTCAATTAGTAAATTAGCAGTATTAATATCCAGAATTATTTTATCAATTATTTGGTTGAACTCTGAAATAGTCTGTTGCAACAAACCGAACCTGTATAAGCTTCCACCAAAATACTCTCCTCTATAGTTTTTTGTCCATTTGTTAGACCTCCTAATTACGAAAACTCTCCCTGCCAAATCAAATTCCTTAATTTCAAAATAGTGATAATAAGCTTCTAATGCTTTCTTAGCATCTGCTATAGTCTCCACAGTCTTAACACTCTCTGTCCAAAATTCTGCTGCTGTCTGGTTAGTAATCTTCCAATCTTCACTTTCCCTTAACCTACTAATTGCCTCTGTACGAATCACTGGATGCAACCAATATTCTCCCTTGTTAAACTCGACTAATGACCGATTTCGCAACGATTCAATTACCCGTCTGCGCTGTGCTTCTGGCACATCCCACAGTAAGCACAATAATCGCTCAGTAGGAACAGTCGGCACATCCTGATAGCGATAACATCCCAAACGGCAGAGGAGTCGATAGGCTTCAGGAGAAGTTTTTTTGAGACGATTAAACTGCTCTTTGACAAGATTTTCTACAGCTAACTCCACCAATAAATCAGCTTCGACTTTATGTTCTTGCCAATAGGCTACCATCCCTCCATCTCTCTGTATGGGGTCGCATAAAATAGTCATCGCCAAGGCATTACCGCCATAAGCTTTGTGCATTTCTTTTAGAGTTATCGCATCTATTTCAATATCACGGTGGCTAAAAAAATCTTGCCACGCTTTTTCATCGAGGCTAGGTAGCGGGTAATTAGTGACACCTACGCATTCAGCCAAAGGTTCGCGACTGGTAATTAACGTTAATGACTGTACCGAAGAATCAGCCAAAACTCGCAACAATTCCACATAGCGGCGATGGGGTTCAATAAATTTGCCTTGTCCATCTAGCGCGGGTTCCAAATTATCAATTAATACCCCCACTCGGCGCGTCTGAAGTTGGCGCTTCAGTCTCCCAAGGGTAACTCCAAACTCGCGGCCAGGTTCTTCCTGAAAGTCCCGCTTTAGCCATTCTTCAATCACGCTTTCAACTAGGGTAATATTTTCTTTCTCCTTTGCCATTAGCAATTCCAGTATTAAGTCAAAACCCTGAGACTTGAGATATTCCTGGGCTAAAGTTGTCTTTCCCACGCCTCCTGGTGCTTGGATGAGGATGATTTTTGAGCCTTGGTTGATGCGGGTGCTGAGGTGTGCGATCGCATTTTCACGGCCGACAAAATTTAGGTTTAGCGCTGAAGGAGTTTCCTTTACAGGGGCCACCACAAGTAATTCTGTTTCCTCAATTTCGGTGAGTTCAGCAACTTGTTCCCAGTTAACACCTACAGCCTTACAAATTTCAATAAAGGCATACCGATCAATGGGAGACTTTCTTGCCCAAAACCGCTTCAGTGTGGCTTCTGAGGTTTTGGCATTTTCTACCCATATTGAAGCGATTTTCTGCCAGCGTTTCCTGCGTCTAGCTTCATCAACGATTTTTAGCCCCTGTTCTGATGCCTTCAGAGAATCAATCATTGTTCACCATTACCCCTACGGTGTTCTCATCCGATTTTAGATCGCTTTGGTTCAGTAAGAGAAGCAGTGAGCTATTTAGTGAGCTAAAAAGATGAACCCAACTGAGCCGCCAAGCCAATTTGTATCTGGGATATTGGAAATGTGGGAAGGAAAGTTAAATAAAAACTTCCCAGTCAATTCAATATAAAAGGAGCAAGTGCAATGCCTTTACCAACAAATAGTAATGAATGGGATCGCGCTAGTGGTGATGACATTTTATTTGATGGAAGAACCTCTAATGGAGAAAGTTCACCCGAAGTTAAGCAAGTCTTTACGAACTTATCTACAACAGTTTTAGGGAAGTCATATCCGATGACGGCCGGTTATGCCTATGACCAGGGTTACTACAATGGTTTTAAAAAATGGCACGCTGGCATTGATATCGGCGCTGGAGCAGGAACTTCGGTGCGAGCTCCAATTGCTGGTAAAGTTGCTTGGACATGGTCTTCTCCTAGTGATGGAGCGTTTATCGCAGTTAATAGCAACGATGGTCGTCAGTGGGTTTATGGTCACTTGCAAAATTTCAACGGTTTAGCCACAGGAAATACCATTTCTGCCGGACAACTCCTCGGTCAAATTGGTAATCAATCAGGCGCAAATCACTTGCATTTAGAGGTACGGACTCCACCTTTTCAAGGCACTAACGGTGCAAGTCCAGACCAAAACTTTATCTTAAATGCTACCATGAGTCCTCTCGAAGCATTTTCAAAGTTAAATAATGGTGGCGGTGGCGGTAGCAACGGTGGTGGAAATACTAATCTAAATCTAAATGGCGGCCCCGGCAACGACATTTTAACTGGTTCAGGTGGGAATGATAAACTTTCTGGTTTAGGTGGTAATGACACATTGATTGGTGGTGCAGGAAACGATATTCTTGATGGTTTCTTCTATTCGGCTAGTGGCAATGGAGAAGTCGATCAACTACGTGGTGATTCCGGTGCTGATACTTTCTTGATCGGCGATTGGTACGGGAAGGGTTATATTGGTCGCAGTTGGGGAGTTATTCAAGACTTTTCTAGCGCTCAAGGTGATAAGATCAAAGTTCAAGGTAGCCTGAGTCAATACGAACTCCGACCGGGCAATCAGTATGGGTATTCTGCTAATGATACAGCGATAGTTTTGAAAAGCAATCCGAGTGAAGTCTTTGCAGTTTCCCTAAATGCCTCCACCAGAAACAATACCATTCAGTTATCTACAAGAGACTTCATCAGCGCTTAATTCCTGATTGAATTTGGCTAGATAGTTAATCCATAACTAAAGGCGATCGCACTTTCCCAAAGAAGCGCGATCGCTTTTATTTTCGATATAAATTTAACATTTTGCCAATTGTTTGACATCTCTCACGTATCCCCTATAATTCTGGTTAAACCCTCTCTAAGAGATTGGATATATACATCTTGAAGCCTTCCCAGTTTCTTGATAATAAGTTGTTTTTCAATAGTCGTAATAACTGGCTTAATCATCGAAGACTTTAGAAGACCTGCCGATTGCCAATCTGTTATGACGTTTTTTATTGGTAGTTTGATCTGTAAATGGAAATGGAACTAAAACCACCTCACCAAAATTATAACTCGTCATACTCCGCATCCTCTGGGTTATCCCAAATTTTAGCAAAAGCTGGTTCTGAGAGTTTATTTCCCGTATAAATGAGAAGACGATCTTCACTGCGCGTTAATAGGAAGTCGATAAAATCTTCTAATACCGTGATTTTATCAGGTGGTAAACTACGGATTTTTTCCATCAGCTTTGTTTCAGGGCTTTGGGTGATACTCATGTTACCTCTCACTTTGTTGTTAATAAAATAGCATATATTTGATATTTTCTCAACAGTGCGATCGCCTTGTAATTTATTGATTATTTCTTTTTTAAAAAGCCTAAAAATTACAAAGCAAACACAATTCTGAGAGCTAGATCAATTTTTATTATAACCTCTGGTTCAAGTTCACCTCTGATATCTACCCCACGAGAACGATAATCAATAGGGCGCGTTTGCAGACAATCAGCAATAGATTTTTTTGTTAATCCATTTCTTTCAGATGGTTCAATCTCCACATTACTTTTAATCTTGGCTTTTTTTTCACTCCAAGCAGTAATCGGAACAACCTGGATTACAGGAACTCGCTCATTATAAGTGTTGTTAGTCACAACAACACAAGGTCTAATTTTTCCCGTTTCAGAACCCTGAGTTGGCTCGAGATTAACTTCAATAATTAAACCTCGTTTCAATTTTATGACTTCGGCCATTCTTCTAAACCTAACTCCGTCAATTCTTGCAAGTCTTTATCTTCCTCATAGATTTCCGCATAGAGAGCCGCTGATTCTTCCAATTGCTCGGCTTCTAATGCTAACTCCAAGCGTTTAATGGCGATTCTTACTACTTCACTCGCGTCTTTAAATCCATAGTTTTGACAGCCTTGTAGAAATTTTATTTGAGATTCATCTAGTTCAAATGTTTGCTCTTTCATTATAGTAAAAATTCCGGCAAAATTTGGTATATTGTTTTTTAAGATCCGGCTCAAATACATGAATATTTTGATGATAGCATACTTTCCCGAAAATTATATAGCTAACCAACAAAAATCTGGGTTATTCTATGAATTAGAAACCCTCATCCGGCAAGCTATAAATCCTCCATACAACGTTAAAATCTCCAGATAACAATGACTCAAACCCTCAATATCCAACACTTGCCACTTTAAAATCTAAAATTATTGCGGCCTTCTTCCTTAGCGCGGTACAAAGCACCATCCGCCTTTTTCATCAAAATATCGCTATCATCGCCATCCTCTGGATAGATAGCAATCCCGATACTAGAACCGATCGCAACTTTATTTCCTTCCAAATCAAATTCACCCTGCAAAACCTCCAAAATTCTCTGCGCGATCGCCGCCGCATCTTTAGCACGAGAAATATTGGGCAACAAAATGATAAACTCGTCCCCACCCCACCTAGCAATAGTGTCCCCTTCCCGCAGACAGCTACTCAACCGCTTCACCACAGCCTGCAACAGGCGATCGCCAATCGCGTGCCCCAAAGTATCATTAACAATCTTAAAATGGTCTAAATCCAAAAACATCAAAGCAAATAGGCTGCCCCGGCGGTGAGCATTCTGCAAAGCTAAATTCAACTTTTCCCCCAAAAGAGTACGATTGGGCAAACCCGTCAGGCGATCGTGTAGTGCTTCATGGCGGATCGTTTCCTCCATCTTCTGTCGCTGAAGCGCCCCGCCAATACTCTCCCCAATCACCATTAAAATTGAAATTTCACCCTCCGACCAGCGGCGGTGGGAATCATTACCATCGTCAAACCCCAAATAGCCCCAAAGTTGCCTCTCAACTCGAATCGGCAAGATCAGCCGTGACAGCAAACCCTCTCCCTCTAAGACTTCCCGCTCTTCTTTTGGGAAAGACTCAATAAAATCTGTAATTGCATGAGTCGCTTCTAAAATGCTTTGCCACTGTGTCAGACCAAAGCTATTGGGAGTTAAATTTTGGCGATCGGGCGGGTTAATGCTAGCCTCAATCGATGCCATCACCCATTCAAACCGCAAACTCAAGGCCGCTTCTTCCGTCTCTGGGTGGGGGTGAGTCTCATAAATATAGACGCGATCGACACCTGTCACCACCCCTAAAGTCCCTAGCGCTTTAATAATCGCCGCTTTATGATCTGCATCTGTCAATAAATGGTGCATAGCAGTCGCCACACCTTGCAGCAAGGTTTCTTGCTTGTGAAGTTCTGCTTCCGTTTCCTTACGCTTAGTAATATCTTCTACAGTGCCTTCGTAACCAGCAATCTGACCCCTCTCGTCCCTAATGGCGCGAGCACTCTCAGAAATCCAGATGGTAGTACCATCTTGGCGATAAACTTGAGACTCAAAACCAGAAATGACATCTTGCTTCTGGAGCAAGCGTTTGAACTCATCGCGGCGGTTGGGGTTAACATAAAGTTGCCTGCCGATGTCCGTAATGCCAGTCATCAATTCGTCAGGGGATTTGTAGCCGTAAATCCGGGCAAGCATGGGGTTGACGGTTTGATAGCGCCCTTCGGCCGATGTTTGGTAGATACCAGCAACGGCGTTTTCAAAGATATTGCGGTATTTCTTATGATGAATGACCACTCCCAACTGTACGCCAACGGCTGAAAGTAGGGAAATTTGTTTATTTTCTAAACGGGGTTCAAACATGAAGAAAACAAGTACCGCGATCAATTTGCCGCTGGCAAGGATGGGAATGCTTAGTCCAGCTTGAAAACCCGCAATGGCGGCGATATCTGGGTCAAGAAGGCTATCAACTGGTTGCGGTAAGTCGGGGGGCATCCATTTGAGCGGTTGCAGCGACCAGATTTGCCCTAAGTTACTGCTGGCGGAAAATTTCTGTTGTTTTCTGATGCTGCGGAATGAGTCTAAATTTTGAGAAGTGCTGTAGTAGGCGGGGGTACATTCTATGAAGGCGGGATCGGCACTGGGAACCCAAGCTTCGGCGTAATTCCAGTTTGTGACTTGGCAGATTTTTTGTAGGGCAATGGTGAGAGCTGAATCGAAGTCTTGAGCTTCGGCTACACTTAAGGTGATGGTTTGCAAAAGGTGGGCTACTGCTCTGTTCCTTTGTCGCTCAGTGATGTCGTGGCAAATGCCGAGTATTTTGGTGATTTTCCCAGCGACGAAGATGGGGGAGAGGTCGATCAGCACTAGCTGAGAGCCTGTTTCTGTTTCTAATGGCTGTTGGTAAGAACGGGATTGCTGTTGTTGGAGGCAGATTGTGAGGTTTTGCTCGGTGGTACGGGCGATCGCATCTGGTAAGCACTCGCCGATCGGTTTGGAGGCTACGTCGATGTCTGCGATCGCGTACATTTGTAAGTAGATGTGGTTAGCACAGACGAAATGGAATTCTCCTTGAATTGGCTCTACTATAAAAATGCCCTCGGAGCTGTGTTTGAAGATGGCTGACAATATGGCTTCCTGTTGGCAAGCTGAATTCTCTTCACCGACGGGAGTGCTGTTTGGTTCTCTCAAGTTCCAGCAAAGCATTTTTATTTTTACCCTGTTATTTGGAAGCGGAGCTTTTCTTTACTTACTAAGTTAGGATAAAATTTACTCCTTAGCAGCAGCTAAGATCACATATTTTCAGGTCTTGGTAAGAGTCGCTGGGGGCTGGGGAGCAGCGGATGGGGAGGATCGCAGAGGGTGTGAGCATGGTATTTTGAATAATTAACTACATCCAGCGGGTTTTGAAGCGAGGCATAATTGCGATCGCAGGGGGTAACAACTGGTAAGAATGTAAGCACAGATCGTGCGATCGCAGCATCAGACCATGCTGGAATATTGATGAGTTCGGAATTAAGAAGCCACAATAGGCTGTAAATAAAACTAACTCAAATTGATTCTTACCACCAAGAAAACCCACCCATAAAAGTTGAGGGTGTGACCGAAATAAGAGGAGATAATTAAATCAAAAATACCAATAAATGAAAAGCAGACTCAATAATTATTTCTTCCTTTGCCTTCTGCTATTCTAGATAACTAAATTGTTCTCCCCTTCTAGATAACGATGTTAACGTTTAATAACTATATAATGGAGTCAATAATCACTAAAGTTTAAGATATATAAACTTCTGGGAGTGGAACAGATGAAGATTTTGGTATTGGCATGGGAGTTTCCGCCCCGAATTGTGGGTGGGATAGCTCGTCATGTAGCGGAATTGTATCCTGAGTTAGTCAAGTTAGGGCATGAAGTTCACTTGATTACTGTAGAGTTTGGTCAAGCGCCCATGTACGAGGTGGTGGAAGGAGTACGGGTGCATCGAGTACCAGTATGGCCAGCTCATGATTTTTTCCACTGGGTTGTCAACATGAACGAAAGCATGGGACATCATGGCGGGAAACTGATGCTCGAAGAAGGGCCTTTCAATCTAATTCACGCTCATGACTGGCTAGTGGGAGATGCTGCGATCGCCCTAAAGCACACTTTTAAAGTACCCCTGATTACGACTATACACGCAACGGAATATGGACGGCATAACGGTCTTCATGCCAACGAACACCGCTACATCAGCGGTAAGGAAAATGACTTAGCCTACAATGCTTGGCGGGTAATTGTCTGTAGCGAATATATGCGACGGGAAGTAGAACGGGTATTAGCTACTCCTTGGAATAAAATAGAAGTTATTTACAACGGCATTCGTGCTGAGAAAAAACCTCGCTGGAGCGATTTTGACGCTTTAAACTTCCGACGTAAATTTGCTCACGATCACGAAAAAATAGTTTACTATGTTGGTCGAATGACCTACGAAAAGGGTATTTCGGTATTACTGAATGCGGCTCCGATGGTACTATGGGCAACGGGAGGCAATACCAAGTTTATAATTATTGGTGGCGGTCATACGGAACACTTAAAACATCAAGCTTGGGAATTAGGAATTTGGCACAATTGTTTGTTTACGGGATTTATGTTTGAGGAATATCTCGATAAATTTCAAACGGTGGCTGACTGTGCGGTTTTTCCGAGTTTATACGAACCTTTTGGAATTGTAGCGCTAGAAAGTTTTGCAGCGCGAGTACCTGTGGTAGTTTCTGATACGGGGGGACTTCCAGAGGTGGTACAACACACGAAGACGGGGGTGGTTACTCACACTAATAATCCACATTCTTTAGCTTGGGGGATTTTGGAAGTGTTAAAAAATCCTGGCTATGCACAGTGGTTGGTTGACAATGCTTATGAAGATTTGGAACGGCGATTTAGTTGGCCGAAGCTGGCTAAGGAAACTGAATGGGTTTATAAGCGAGTGGTTGAAGAGCGATCGCAAGTAAGCTGGTAATAGAACTAGGGGCTAGGGGCTAGGGGCTAGGGGCTAGGGGAAGAGAGGGGGAGCGGGGGAGCGGGGGAGATGGGGAGCAGGGGAGCAGGGGAGCAGGGGAGCAGGGGAGCGGGGGAGCGGGGGGGAGGGAATTGGATTTTTCTTGACTTTTGAGGCTAATTGTGTATTGATTCCATACGCCTTTTCCTCCTGGTAATTCTTGGGGAAGGACAAGTCCGGGTAAAGGGCTAAGCAATTGATGGTAGCGATCGGCGGCGGCGCGGCGCTGGCTATTCCAGGTGTCGAGATAGCGCAGCTTGATTTGCAGAATCGTTGCTTGTAGAGCATCTAAACGGCTATTTATGCCAACTTCTTGGGAGAGATACCTAGCTGACTGACCGTGTTCTTTGAGCATCCGAACGGTGGCGGCGATCGCGGGGTCATTCGTCGTTACCGCACCCCCATCTCCGCACGCTCCCAAATTTTTCGTTGGAAAGAAACTAAAGCAGCCCACATGACCAATGCTACCGACTTTTTGACCGGCCCATTCGGCCCCTGTAGACTGAGCGCAATCTTCAATTACAGCCAAATCGTGAGCTTGTGCGATCGCCATCAACCGCGTCATATCTACTGGTTGACCAAATAGATGCACCGGCATAATCGCCCGCGTTCTGCTGGTGATAGCAGCTTCCAGCTTATCCAAGTCCAGATTAAACGTCTCGGCTTTAATGTCAACAAAAATCGGCTTTGCGCCCACAGCAGTAATCATCTCAGCCGTAGCGACAAAGGTAAAAGGAGTGGTAATTACCTCGTCTCCGGGCCCAATTTTTAAGGCGCGTAAGGCCAGAAACAGCGCATCAGTACCGGAATTGCAGCCAACGGATTCTGAAACGCCGATATAACCTGCAAAACTTTCTTCAAAACTTGCGACCGCAGGGCCGCCAATGTAACGACCGGAAGCTAGTACGTCTAAAACAGCGACACTTACTTCATCGCCTATTAGGGCGTACTGTCGGCTTAAATCGAGCGGAGGGACGTTGTTCACTCTTCACACCATAAATCTTAACCTTATATAAAAAATACCCTGAAAACCCTGTGACTTTAGTTTAGGGATGAAAGCTGGTTGCAGGAGTTATCCTACCTACTTTATTAGGACTTACGCAGGTCGTCCCAGAAACCGGGTTTTTGAGAGCATCTGTGGATCGGGGCGAAGTATTTTCGTAAAAAACCCGGTTTCTTTGGTTGGGTGCATAAGTCCTGATAATCCTGCTTTGGCGGCTGCGCGATCGCTAAGCCAGTCGGTTTTAACTCACGGCGGGTCAAAGACTATGATGCCCTAAGTTTTTTGATTAAAATATCTTATAATTTTCCTGTCAAACAATTAATTATAGTTGCCTTGATTCCGTTAGATTTCGCAGACTTGGCTTTGGCTTTGGGGATGGTGGCGATCGCGATCGCTCTTTCTGCTTGGCAAAATTTAGGATTAGAGTGGCAATTAGCGATCGCGGCCACCAGAACCGCTATCCAGCTAATTTTGGTAGGCTACGTCCTAGCCGTAGTCTTCGACCCCAATAGCAAAAATCCTTGGCTAGTCTTGGCAATTTTGACAGTAATGCTGACTATTGCCAGCATCGTGGCCAGCAACCGGATTAGCAAGAAAATTCCTCGACTTTTACCTTTAGTTTGGGGTTCCATTTTCCTAAGTGCCACCCTGACATTAAGCTATACCAATTTTATTGTCATTCAGCCTCAAACTTGGTACGAGCCGCAATACTTGATTCCCTTAGCAGGAATTGTACTCGGAAATGCTATGAACGGAGCTGCGATCGCTGGAGAACGCCTAGTTAGTACAGTTAATGCTAGCCAGTTAGAAATTGAAACCCATTTGAGTTTAGGTGCAACACCGCAACAAGCTGTAGCGCAATATCGCAAAGATGCAGTTAAAACTGGATTGATGCCTACTCTCAATACGATGATGGTAATTGGGGTTGTCACTTTACCAGGTACGATTACAGGACAATTGCTTGGGGGTATCCAGCCTCTTGATGCTGCTGCTTACCAGATTTTAATTATGTTTATGGTAGCATTAGCAAATATTGCAACCGCCCTATTAGTCACTCAAGGTCTTTGTCAGCAGTTTTTTAATCGCGAAGCCCAATTGAGGCGATATTAACAGTTACTCCTCTTTTCTTTGAGTCCGCGAAGGCGGACTTTGTTTGTGTAGACGCGATTTCTAATCGCCGGGAAAAGATAATTTTCTTTAAACTGCTTGTGGTTTTACCCCAAACAAATCAGAGGCGATCGCAAAAGTATCATTTGCCAGGATCAAGTGGCGATCGCTATCTCGACTAATACACCCATTTTGCTGTAGCTTACCCAACATTCGCGTGACTGTCACCCGTGTCGTGCAAATAGCATTAGCAAGATCGTGATGCGTCAGCCGTATATTTAACCGACTCCCGCCAGCTACAGGTTGACCAAATTCTTGTTTCAGCAACAGCAATAACTGATATAGTCTATCTTCTACTCGCCGCTGTCCTGCGATCGCTAAAATCGCCTCCATTTGCCGCAATCTTCGCACTATTTGAGGCATCAAAGCGTGACATAGTTGAGGCGATGCTTCTACTTCTACCATAGAATAACAGATCGAGTAAGTATCTGATATCGCCGTCGCCCGATAAGTCTGCAAGGAAGTTAACCAAAGACCAAAGCACATTGAAGGCCCCACCCAACCTAAAAGTCCCTCTTCCCCCGTTGGATAAAGTGTACTTAGCTGCACTAAACCCTGACAGACTTGCCAAATCCCTTGGGAGACTAGAGGAATCTCTTCACCTTTGGGATAAAAATGCAGGGTGCGATCTAGATCTGTGCGATTTCTGTTTACTTCTAAAACTGCTTTGGAAGTTGGAGGCATACCTAATTAATTCCAGGTAAACAATACTGGTTGGAGATATATCTCTTCAACTTTATATTATGAAGGTAAAGGATTCGTAATCATTAGGTTAGGGATAAGATAAGGTTTTCATAAGTACGCACCCAACCAAAGAAACCGGGTTTCGACTTTCGCTCAACCAGCAGTTTTTTGACAAAAATACTTCGTCCTTATCCACAGACGCTCTCAAAAACCCCGTGTCTGGGACTCGATGCGTAAGTCCTATAGATGCTAGATACAAGCAATATAGGGAGCAATATAACTCTGTCCACGTTGAATATAATAGGGTGAAAAGAGTTCTTCATAGTCTTGCTTGACAAGTTCCATTGCTGCTTCCATTCTCGCACGACCCAACACTATAAATTGGGCAGTGGAAGAGGCATAGTATTTTAGTTCTGCGCCAGTAACATTATTTTTAAAAGCATCAAGATAAAGTTGACGACTTTCTTCTAGAAATTTCTTAACTTCCGGCTTGAAACTGATTATCCCCTTGCTAGGAAAATGCAATTCTTTTTTTTTAATAAATCCCATTACCATTTTCATACATTTGCGTGTCTGCTCTACCGATAAACTTTGCTCGTCTTGTCTGCGAAATCCCCATTGAGTACAGCCATTTGTGACTTCGAGTACCCGTAATTCTGCAATTTTATCCAAGTCCTCTTGACTCAACCACGAGAGCCGATCGACCTCTTCTTCAATTAGCTGCTGAAAATTTGTAAAATCTTCTTCAAAATATTCTTTTAGCTCTTTTATTTGAGCGAGTTGGTTCCAGTCTACCTTAAAGGGAATCATACTCTTTCTCTCCACTATTAGCAACTTTCATTATGCCAATTTTATCTGATTTATGCAAAGGGAAGTAAAACAGGACTTAAGCATAATTGTCTGTAGCGCCGCCATCCCTGCGGAAATACCGCTCTTGTTGGCGGCGTTACGTGAGAAGTGTATCAGTCCTAATTAATGCTTGAGATTGCTGAGCGACCCTCCCAATGGCAGAATGGGTAATTACAGCCTTTATATAAAAAGTGAGTTATACAAAATTATATTTTGTTTTCCAACAGTTCTAGCGATCGCCACATCCCAAATGAGAATATTTGACAATAAATCCTTAACCCTTTACAATTACTAAAGCTTGCATCTTAGGAAAATTTATCAACAAGGTCGGTATGTCGAATCACCCTGTCATAGGGAAAGCAGAACGTTGGAGTCGTCGCCAACTGCTACAACTCGGACTAGCGGGTGCTGGGGTAGCCAGTAGTGCGATCGCATTTCAAAACCTCACCCACAAAACCACGCCTGTAAGAGTCCCGCCACTCCCCACCGATACCGCAACCGGCACCAATCTTAATCCGATGGACATTGTGCGGAACTTTGACTATGGCACAGTCAAGCGAGAAAATGGTCGCACGGTGCGGGAATTTCGCATGGAAGCTAATAATTCCACGATTGAGCTTAACAGTGCTGTAACTTTCAACACCTGGAACGTAAATAATCGCGTACCGGGGCCGACATTAAGAGCAACTCAAGGCGATCGCATCCGCGTCATTTTCTCCAACAAAGCAGGACATTCCCATTCACTGCACTTTCATGGTATCCATCCTACAGCAATGGATGGAGTTAAACCAGTGCGACACGGTTCCGCATTTATTTATGAATTTGATGCCGAACCCTATGGCGTTCATCTATATCATTGTCATATTGCCCCCGTCACTCGCCATATTGGTAAAGGATTATATGGAATGTTCATAATTGACCCTCCAAAACCTCGCCCTCCAGCAGATGAATTAATCTTAATCATGGGAGGATATGACGTAAATGACGATCAAACCAATGAACTTTACGCTTTTAACGGTATACCCAATTATTACATGAGAAACCCAATTCCCATTTATAAAAACCAGCTAGTGCGGCTTTACGTACTGAATATGATCGAGTACAATTCAGCAGTAACTTTCCACCTGCACGCTAACTTTTTTAAAGTGTATCGAACCGGAATGACATTAACACCCAGTGAAGAAACGGACGTAATTACAATGGGTGTGGCTGAGCGCCACATTTTAGAATTTGCTTATCCCTATGCGGGTAAATATATGTTTCATCCTCATCAAGATGCGATCGCCGAAGCTGGTTGCATGGGTTTATTTGAAGTAATTAGCTAAAGCACAACAGCAAAAAACCAAAGAAAATCTTAAATTAGTTCAAAGATTTTTCATTAAGTTGATAATAGATTATCTAACTATTGCAAAATTTTATCAAAAAGGTAGAATAGCAAATAGCACAATTTAACAAATTTTGAGACTGCCATGATACCAGCATTTCGTTCCTTGCCCATAGCCACCGCTACCGCTACTCTCCTCGCTTTCACAGGCTGTAGCCAAGCGCCAACAGCCAGCAACACTGCAACACCTTCACCAGCCAATACCTCTAGCGCTACAGAAGCAAGCAGCCACAGCATGAATCACAGTGGCAAGCCCCAGATTAACATCAACTCAGCAATTCTCTCGGAATTAGACAAATTAGAAGCAAAATTAGGGATTCCGGCACTTTCTAACAAAATTCAGGCAAGTCGTCCTTACGGTAGCACAGAGGAATTAGTTTCAAAAAAAGTCATAAATCAAGAGCAATTTGACCAAATAAAAGACATGGTGACAATTGAAGATATAGTTCTTACAGGCGTTGCCAAAGATATCGACTACATGACCAAATTAGGTTTAATGAAAGGTCATCTTTTAGTAGCCAAAGAACTCTTAGAGCAAGGCAAACCAGATCAGGCAGAACCTCACATTGGTCATCCAGTCGAAGAAATTTATGCCGATGTCGAAGATCAGCTCAACGAGCGCAAAGTTCCAGAATTTAAGAACACTCTAATTAAATTACAGGATTTAGTCAAAGCAGGCGCTAAAGATACCAACAAAGTGAATGCTGAATTTCAAACATCAATGCAGGCAGTTGATGGAGCCATCGCAGCTTTACCAGCTCAGCAGCGTAAAGACTCCAAATTTGTGCTGCCAGTAATTAACGGCTTGCTGGATACTGCCAACTCCGAATATGGAGCATCAATTGCCAATAACAAGATTGCCGCAGTCATCGAATATCAAGACTCGCGAGGATTTATCGCCTATGCTGAAACTCTCTACCAAGATATAAAAGAACAAGTTGCCAAAGATAGCCCCAAAACCGATAAAGCAATTGTCGCCACTATGGGAGAATTGAAGAAAGCTTGGCCGACTGTAATCGCGCCTTCTACCCCTGTTAAAACTACTGATGAAGTGACTCAACTAATCAAGAATATTGAGAAAGATAGCCAAGATTTTCTCAAGCAATCTTAAAGTATAGAGACAATTAAACGTAGGGTGGGCGCAAGCCGACAACCATCTATAGCTATAAGTTACAAACTTTTTGGCGGCTTGCGCCCACCTTACAAGTTATTAGTTGTTAGTAGAAAACATAATCAAAAACAATTAATCAAAAAACAAAAACAGCTAGCACCAACCACCAACCAACCATTAACAACCAACCACTCACCACTATCCACTAACCAAAAATGAACTTTAGCGAAGTATTACCAACATTTGTAATTACCTTGCGGGAAGGTGTCGAAGCCGCCCTAGTCGTAGGAATTGTACTAGCTTGCCTCAAAAAATCCGATCAAAGTCATCTCAATTTTTGGGTTTATGCAGGTGTGGTAGTTGGGCTGATTGCCAGCGCTTTAGTAGGTGTATTATTCGGTTGGATAGTTCAAGCATTTTCAAAATCAGACCAGCCCTACGCACCAATAATGGAACCCCTGTTAGAAGCTGTATTTAGCATTGTGGCAATCGCAATGTTAAGCTGGATGCTTATTTGGATGACCAGGCACTCGCGATCTATGAAAGCTGAAGTTGAGGGGGCTGTGACTGCCACATTAAAACAAAGTTATGGTGCAGGTTGGGGCGTATTTAGCTTAATTTTGATCGCCGTCTTGCGTGAAGGATTTGAAACCGTTTTATTCATCGCGGCCAAATTTCAGCAAGGCTTAATGCCAACTTTGGGCGCTATCGCTGGCTTGACTGTTGCGGCGGGAATTGGCGTACTTTTGTTTAAATGGGGCGTGAAAGTTAATATCCGCTTATTCTTTAAATATATGGGCATTCTATTGCTCTTAATAGTAGCGGGTTTAGTAGTATCAACTTTGGGACTTTTTGATATTGTAGTTAATACCTTAGCTCAGATGAATCGCCAATCAGCAGACCTTTGTTTTTATTACGAACGTTTTGCAAAAGTTCATTCTTGCATATTAGGCCCCATAGTTTGGAATACTACTAAAATATTACCTGAAGAGCAGTTTCCTGGGTTAGCCCTAAAAGCGCTATTTGGATATACTGATAGACTTTATTTAGTGCAAGCTGTTAGTTATCTTCTATTTTTAGCTACCATCGGCCTGATTTATTTTCAAAGTTTAGGCGGTAAAGTATTTTTTCCAGTTAGAAATAGTCAGTCTGCTATAGTAGAAGACAGAATGGAGAAAGCAGAAGGTAGAAAGTCTTAACTATAAGAACTTATGTAACGCCGCCCTCCGGGGGGTTAATTACCGCGCGGAGGGCGGCGCTACGGGTAGATTATGTCTGCATACTTCTTAACAGTCATAGGACTTACCCAAAAAACCCGGTTTCTGACCAAGATCGTCGCTTTTTTCGAGAAAAATTGACGCAGAAACCGGGTTTTTGACAGGCGTAAGTCCTGAGTCAATTATTAACCATTACCGTGATCGAAAATATCTTTGAATTGCAGCAAATCTAAACTGACAATGACTGGTAAACACTGAAAACATTCTTGCGCCAGTTGCCAACGATCTTCTCGTTGTAGCATAGTAATTAACTTCTCTCTAGCACTTATTAAATAGCGCACATCATTAGCTGCGTAACGCAGTTGCTTTTCAGAAAGATTAGCCGCATTTCCCCAGTCCGAACTTTGGGCAGTTTTATCAAGTTCTACCTGTTCTAATTCCTGCACTAAATCTTTAAGACCATGTTTGCCAGTGTAGGTTCTAGCAAGTTTACTAGCAATTTTAGAGCAGAAAACTGGTGCAACATGAATATCTAAATGATATTTCAGAGTTGCCATGTCAAAGCGTGCGAAGTGAAAAATCTTGACAATATTGCTGGCTTCCATTAACTTTTTCAAGTTAGGCGCTTCTCTTTGACCTTTGGCAATTCGGACTACAGTTACGATACCTTCTGCGTCGCACAACTGAACTAAACACAAGCGATCGCGCCAAGGTAATAACCCCATTGTTTCCGTGTCAGCAGCAATTGCCTCTGCTGTCAAATAGTGGGACAATAGGGTATCGGGGAGGTCGCGATCGCAAACGTTAAAATCTGTCATTGGTAATTGGTAATTGGTACTTGGTAATTGGTAATTGGTAATTGTTAACTGTTAACTGTTAACTGTTAACTGGTGATTTGCCTTCTTCCTTCTTCCTTCTTCCTTCTTCCTTCGCCTATAACAGACAGGCGGCGGGAAAAGCTAGATATTCCAGAAAAAATAGCTTCCAAATAAATTGATAAAACTGCGCGATCGCAGCTTTATCCTGCAAATCTACTTTCATACTCCAAAACCACATTAAACCTAGTGCGGCTATATGAGTAATTCCCAGAAATAGCGAGTTAATATCTTTCAGCCATAAAGCGCCAGCAATTGTCATCCCCATATAACAAAAGGTTAGCACCCACCGAGACAAGTTGAAAACAGCTTGTTTACCTAATTGGAGGGTAAAAGTTGTAATGTTATATTGGCGATCGCCTTCCATATCGGGAACATCTTTGAAAATCGCGATCGCGAAGGTAAACACCAACACAAATAGCGTTAAAGCTAAAACTTCTGAGGGAAGGAAGAAGGAAGAAGGAAGAAGGAAGAAGGAAGAAGGAAGAAAAAAGAAGGTATAATTTTTATTCCCCAATTCTAATACCCATTGAAAATGTAAAAATAACCCTAAGTTAACGATTGCACCGCGAACAGTAAAAATGCAAATTGCTGCCCAAAATGGAAAACGCTTTAACCGGATCGGAGGCAAAGAATAAGCCGTTCCTATGGCCAAACTGATGCCAACTGTCGCTAATAAAAAAGGCCCTTGAAACACAGAACAAAGGACTGCAATTACCCCAGCAATTGCTACAATTATTTGAGCCTGTTTCTGCGAAAACTCTCCCGCAGCTAAAGGCAAATGAGGCTTATTAATTTGGTCAATCTCAACGTCTTCGAGTTGGTTGAGTCCGACAATATAAACATTACCCCCAATACAGGCAATCCACGCTCCCAATATCGCAACTAAATGAGAACTAGAAAAACCCGCAGGAGACTTCGCCAAGGCAATTAAATACAGTCCCAGTATGCTGAGGGTAGTACCGACGATTGTATGAGGACGAGAAAATTTCCAAAAAGAGTACCAAGGTGCAGTAGACTGCACGGCAGGGGTGTGAGAGGGTAGAGTTGGGTGTGAGTCAGACTTTTGCTCAAAAGTTTGTTTCATAATTTACCGCAATATAAAGATCGAAGTTAATTTTAATCCAATTCAGGTTATACCATATTTTGTACCATTATCAATCAAGAATTTCATTGCTGGGTGGGGGCGGGTTTTTTAATCTTTACTGCTTTCTTTAAAGCTGTTGGCGAACCCGCCCCTACAGTTTTTTGAGAAGGAAGAAAGAGATGAGAGATAATTAACAACCAACAACTAAGTAGAAGGAAGGAGGAAGAAGGAAGAAGGAAGAAGGAAAATCACCAGTTAACGGTTAACAGTTAACAGTTAACAATTACCAATTACCAATTACCAATTACCAAATCTACTTGTCTAAACAGCGATTCTAAGGTAGTTGAGTTATCCAAAATAACATCAGCTTGTTGACACTTTTCTACTAAAAGCATCTGGCTGTTAATTAGAGTTTGAGCGCGATCTAAGTTAATCCGATCGCGTTCAACCAAGCGTTCGAGTTGCTGAGAACGCGGACAATACACGACCCAAATTTCTGTAACCAAGTCAGTCATGTTAGCTTCAAAGAGGAGAGGTACAGCTAATACAATTCTTAAGGGGCGAATGCTTTGGCGATTTTGCCCAGAAATACCGATTTTTATTTCCTGTAAGAGGCGATCGCGCACGTAAGGATGAATCTGCTTTTCCAACCAACGCAACTCTTCTGAGTTGTTAAAAACAATATTACCTAGCGATCGCCGATTGAGGCTACCATCGGCAAGCAATACTTCACTCCCAAAGCGTTCTACTATTCGGGCTAAAATAGGTGTTTCTGGCAGCACAGCTTCACGGGCATAGATATCCGCATCCAAAATTGGCAATTGATAAGCATTAGCCAGATAATTAGATACAGTGGTTTTCCCAGTAGCGATGCCGCCAGTTAGACCAATCAGGCGTACTTCCTCGCCGATCCCAGTTTCTTTTTTTTCGACAATCATTGCCAATCTTTGGTATGTTAGTGTTAGGATCGCATTTAGATTTTCGATTTGGGGCTGGCAGTGGAAACAAAGGATATTAGGGTGTTACCAGTTGTCTGCAATAGGAATTAGGCATACTTTGGGGTAACGCCACCGGGAGGGCAGTACAAACACCGCCTAGAAAAGGGTGTAGCGTTACTGATGCTTAAGTCCCGTTTTAATCTCTAAATCTCAAATCTCAATCCTATGATAGAGGTCAAGACCGAGGCAAAACCCTATGAAACCTCAACGTGCTATACGGTCGGTTCTCGCAGCACTTCCCCTTGCTGGAATTTGGATATTGGATTTCTCCCCTTACTCGTTTTCCAGGCCAGAGAACTCGGCATTATTGGTAATTTTCCCACAATCTCTATCAGCCGTTGCCCAGCAACTTGTCCCAGCCCCTGATGGTACTGGTACTGTAGTCGCCCCCAATGGCAACCGCTACGATATTAAAGGTGGTACTGTGTCGGGAGATGGCGCGAATCTCTTCCATAGTTTTACTCGGTTTGGTTTAGACTCCGGTCAAGCTGCCAATTTTTTGACTAATCCTGCCATTCGCAACATTTTAACTCGTGTGGTTGGCGGTGATGCTTCTGTAATTAATGGTCTGATCTCTGTCACGGGCGGTAATTCCAATTTATACATTATGAATCCCGCCGGGATTATTTTTGGTGCTAATGCCAGATTGGACGTACCGGGGTCATTTATGGCGACTACTGCCAATGGGATTGGCTTTGATAACCGCTGGTTTAATGCTACAGGAATTAATGACTACACGGCATTAATTGGCACTCCCAATACTTTTAGTTTGGGGCAGGAAGCAGGGGCAATTGTCAATGCAGGTGAATTGACAGTTGGAGAAGGACAAAATTTAACATTGCTAGGCGATACGGTAATTAATACTGGAAAATTATCGGCACCAGGGGGACAAATTACTATTGCTGCCATCCCTGGAGAAAATGTGGTGCGTATCACTCAAGCAGGTCATTTACTGCAATTGGAAATAGCCGGAAATCAGCCAGGAATAGAAGCTAGAAATCCGGGATCTTCGTCACAAATTACACCCCTTTCTTTGCCTAGATTACTGACAGGTAGCACGAACAGAGATGCTACTGGTTTAGCTGTGAATTCTGAGGGTCAAATTGTGCTGACTGCTTCCGGGCAAACTATACCCTCAGCGGCCGGGACTGCAATAGCATCAGGTTCCTTGAATGTTTCCTCTGAAACTATGGGAGGAACAGTTAATGTTTTAGGCACGCGAGTCGGGTTATTAGGAGCAAATATTGACGCTTCCGGCTGGTTTGGTGGGGGAAATGTGCGGATTGGGGGAGATTTTCGGGGGATGGGAACAGTCCCGAATGCGACTGCTACTTATATCGATCGCAATACTGCGATCGCAGCAGATGCGATCTCAACTGGTAACGGCGGCCGCGTCATCGTCTGGGCAGACGCTACAGCAGGCTTTTTCGGTCGCATCACCGCACGAGGAGGTGCGGGGGGATTTGTCGAAGTTTCGGGTAAAGAAAATCTGATTTTCGATGGAAGTGTTGATACTAGGGGGATGAGTGGTGCGGGTACTTTGTTACTTGACCCGACTAATATCAACATTGTGGATGGAGAACAGGGTGCAGATGATAGCGCGATCGCACAAGGTAGTATTTTTGCGGAAGACTCGACTGCTACTACTAATTTTACAATCTCCAGAAAAGCTCTAGAAAATCTCTCCGCCACCGCTGATGTAGTATTGGAGGCAACTAACAACATCACTATAGCCCCCCTCGCTTCAGGTGAGTTGAAGCTTAACGCAAGTACGGGTTCAGTTACTTTTACGGCTGACTCCGATCGCGACGCGGTGGGGTCATTTTCCATGAGTCCTAGCGACACGATTAGCACTGAGGGGGGAAGAATATCGATTTCTGGAACTGCGATCGCGGTCGGTAATATCATTACCAATGGTGGGGATATTACCCTCGCCAGCAGCATCGGACAAATCAATGCAGGTACTCTTTCATCTTCTAATTTATCTGCTGCCGGTGGCAATATTACTCTCACTAGCGGCGGCAATATTGCGATCGCTTCCCTGTTATCTACAGGTAAAACGACGGGCGGAGATATTAGTTTAGACAGCAACGCCACAATTCGAGTAGAGGATTTGTCTGCATCTGGGAATACGGGTGGGAATGTGACGGCCAGTGCCTTTGGCAATCTTGAGGTGGGTAACGTTACTACGGAAGGTAATAGTAAAGGTGGAGATATTAACCTTACCAGTCGAACCAGTTCAATTATAGCAGGAAGCGGGAGAGCCGGGGAGCAGGGGAGCGGGGGAGCAGGGGAGAATGCCCAGTTAACAACTAACAATCAACAACTAACAACTAACAATCAACAACTAACAACTAACAGTCAACAACCAACAACTAACAGTTACCAAATTGTTGTCGGAGAGAATTGGTAATGATTTCGCTGACAAGTTGATTTCCTTGGATGCTCAGATGAATATTGTCTCGATACAAGGTGGTTGGGTGCTGAACTGATTTAAAAATAGGAAGAAAATCTAGGTAAAGTATTTGCTCGGTTTGAGTAAATTCGGTAAGGCGGGTTCTGGCTTTAATTTCGTAATCACGGGGGTGGCGATCGCTAATTTCCCGCACTAAGGGAGTCATCGCTAGGATAAACTGGGCGTTAACAGAGGTAACTATTGTCTTGATTTGACGAATCGCTTCTATGTTGTAACCGACGATATCTCCTCTTTCCTTTTGGGGTAGCTCTAATTCGGGAAGGGGTAGGGATGGCAACAGGTAGCGGGTCAATACTTCTACTATGGCAGAAGGGGGTTTGCGGTTTGGGTAGTTGCGATCGCGTCCCACCACCCAAGAACTAGGAGCTTTAGCAAACAAATCATCTGTATTGATCAGCAATATTACTGCGATCGCCCCAAAATGACCAAATTTCTCTAAATAAGCTAACTCATTTCGCGGCCCCCAAGAATTAGCGGAAGCATTGAGCACTTCGACCTTAGACTGGGGAATGGAGGATGGGGAGGATGAGGAAGGTAGGGAGGATAGGGAAGAGAAAGATTTAACTTCCTCATCTCCCCCATCTCCCCCATCTCCCTCATCTCCCCCATCTCCCCCATCTCCCCCATCTCCCCCATCTCCCTCATCTCCCTTTCCTTGGGCTAAAAGTTGTGCCATCATTTCTGAGATAGTATGTAAGCGATCTGTCCACCAACCGCCATTAGCGATCGAATCTCCCAGCAGTAAAATCCGGCGAGTTGACACCGCAGGTATTGGCGTTATTGGAGGGTTACGCATGGAATGCTGGTTAATTTCAATCCGATTGCCAAATCGCCTGACACTCTGGTTAGGGGCTAACAGATAACCGCAGTCGGAATCTGCAATGTAAATCAGGGGATTGCCAAAGCCAAAGAACACCCGGAGACTTACTTCTACTACCACTAGCAATGATGCGGCGATCGCTAAAATAATCAGAGAAACTTTCACCAATAGCTTTAAGGAAGAAGAACTACAGGTATAAATCAGATTTTAGAGCGTTTTAGGCGAAGTTATGAATAAGGATACCGCAAGCGAGGGCGGCGTTACGGATACCTTTAAGGCATTCCTGGCGACCTTCTGATCGAACAAAGCCCCTCTGATTTCCTCAGAGGGGCTTTAATTTAGATAAACTAGGTTACTAGAGAGAACTCTCAGACTCTAATATTGAATCGGGACTTAAACGCAGCGATTAATCTGACCGAGGCCCCCGATTGAAAAAGTAAGGCTAGTTCAGCCTAAACTAAACGCCTGTGGACTGGAAGGAGCCGACTCCCCAGAATGAAGCAGGAAGCCAACATTAAGTCTGAGTCGTCAGATTTGAGTAAGTTTGGTGGAACGAATATTCGGAGCGAAATCTCCAAAGAATCCTACCCTCTCAAGGGGTGGGAGTGTCAAAAATTGGTGGTTTCAGGTAAACCAGTGGACTTAAAACAAATATTCAAAACACCAAACCCGATTATTGGCGTTGTACATTTGCAACCCCTTCCCACTTCTGTGCGTTGGGGCGGCAATCTCAAAGCTATTATCGGGAGAGCTGAGCAAGAGGCGACAGCGCTGGCTTCTGGTGGCGTAAACGGTATTATAGTCGAGAATTTTTTCGACGCTCCTTTTGCCAAAGACGAGGTAGATCCGGCTGTGGTGAGCGCTATGACGCTAGTTGTACAGCGGCTAATGAACTTGGTGACGCTGCCGATCGGAGTTAATGTTTTGCGGAATGATGGTAAGAGTGCAATGGCGATCGCCTCCTGTACTCAAGCCCACTTCATCCGCGTCAACGTTCTCAACGGTGTCATGGCTTGCGACCAAGGATTAATCGAAGGCCAAGCTCACCAACTGCTACGCTATCGCCGAGAATTGGGGAGCGATGTCAAAATATTAGCAGATGTTTTGGTCAAGCATGGTCGGCCCTTGGGTAGCCCCAATCTGACCACAGCCGTGCAAGAGACCATAGAACGCGCTTTAGCCGATGCAGTGATTATCTCTGGTTGGACTACTGGTAGTCCTCCCAATTTAGAGGATCTGGAATTGGCAACCGCAGCGGCGGCAGGGACACCAGTTTTCATCGGTAGCGGTGCTAATTGGGAAAATATCCCCAGCTTGATCTGTGCTGTTGATGGCGTAATTGTCTCTAGTTCCTTGAAGCGACACGGCAGGATCGAACAACCAATAGATCCCATTCGCGTCAGTCAGTTTGTGGAGGCGACACGGCGCAGCCTTAATGCCAAAGCTCAACAAAGAACTGGAGAATGGGGAGTAGAGACTGGGAACTCCCAATCTCCGATCGCTAATTCTCAAATCTAAAATCTAAACTCTAAATACGAGAAATGGTTCGCCGACGTTCAACCCCCTGGATTCACCGCTGGTCTAGAATTATCATTGCCGCGATCGCAGCTATCGGCGTTCTAGAAACTGCCTATCTGACGATCGCGAAATTAACTGGAAATTCTGTCCTTTGTCCGACTAGCGGTTGTGAAAAAGTGCTCAACAGCCCCTATGCCACTGTAGGTGGCATATTACCCTTGAGTTTGTTGGGTTTTGCTGCTTATCTCAGCATGGCCGCACTGGCAGTGGTTCCACTCGTCGTTAATTCTGAAACAGATAAAGGACTCCGCTCTAAATTAGAAAGCTCGACTTGGCTGGTAATCTTTGTATTAGCCACTGCCATGCCGATTTTTAGCGGCTACTTGATGTATTTAATGATTTTTCAGATCGGGGACTTATGCGTTTACTGCGTTAGTTCGGCTATACTCTCGATCTCTCTGTTTCTAGTGACTTTACTGGGCCACGAGTGGGAAGATGTCGGGCAACTCTTGTTTACGGGGACTATAGTAGCGATGGTCACGACGATCGGTGCCTTGGGTCTTTACAACAGCCACAGCGTAGAGACCTCCTCGTCTAACTCCGCCCCCGGCATTGCTGCCCCTGCTGTTACTACCGTTTCGGGAACGGCAGAAATCGCTTTAGCCCGCCATCTCAAGCAGATAGGTGCTAAAGAATATGGCGCTTACTGGTGTCCTCATTGTCACGAACAGAAAGAACTGTTTGGCAACCAGGCGGCAAGTATTCTGGATTACGTAGAATGCGATCCCAAGGGTAAAAACTCCCGGACTCAACTGTGCGAAGCAGCAAAAATTCAAGGTTTCCCGACTTGGGAAATCAACGGCAAGTTATATGCAGGTACGCAAAGTTTGGAGAAGCTGGCTGAGGTATCGGGTTACACAGGGCCTACCAATTTCCGAAGTTCACCCCCTAGATAATCTATAGAGAGGGGCTAGGGGCTAGGGGCTAGGGGCTAGGGGCTAGGGGCTAGGGAAGAGGGAGGAAGAAAGAGGGAAGGAGAATTATAGCGATCGCTAATACCAATTCTCCAAATTATTGACACAAGTTGTATTGTTGAGTTAACTTCAGAAGATAGACCTACTACCACTCCTGCTGCATAACTTTTTGAGAGAATTGGTATTACAAGAGCCTCATAACTTCTGCTTTCTTCCTTATAACTCCTGCTTTCTTCCTCATAACTTCTGCTTTTTGCCTCATAACTTCTGGCTCCTGCCTCCTGCCTCCTGCCTTCTGCCTCTGCATAAGAAGAAAAACTCTCCCTGATTTTGACAAATAAAGGTTAATTCCCAAAAACAGCCAGAGGTGCGATCGCGCCTCTGGCTGTTTTGTTTGTGGATAGGTTATCTTAAGAATTACCCGATAACTTTTAGCCCCATCTCCCTTCTCCCCGATCCCTTCGCCCTGGTTCCTGGTGGTTCCTGGTTCCTTGTTTCTTCTTTTTTTTCCTTCTACTTAGATGTTCAAGCGGCTCAGCAAAGCTTCAAATAATACGCGGGGAACCCTAAAAAAGTGGTGTAGAGAACGGCGAGTATTCATTACTGCTGCAACTGTTGCTAGTACAGTTATTCTCCTACGTTCCTTCGCACTTTTGCAGTTCTCAGAATTGGCGGCTATCGATCAGTTTTTTCGCTGGCGGCCCCTAGAACCAATTGATGAAAGAATTGTAATTGTGGCAATTAATGAAGCCGATTTACAAAAATTCGGCTACCCCATCCCCGATGGTGTGATGGCACAGTTATTACAAAAATTATACGCTGGTCAACCGCAAGCGATCGGTCTAGATATCTATCGAGACTTGACGGTAGAACCAGGCTATGAAAAATTGGTGCAAGCTTTTGAAACTATCCCTAACTTGATTGGGATTGAGAAAAGTCAGGATGAAAATAACTTGGGAGTACGCCCCCCTAGCGTTCTCAGTCAACGGAATCAGGTAGGTTTAAATAATGTTGTTGTTGATGCCGACGGCAAAATACGCAGAGCTTTACTTTATTCGTGGCCGGAAGGTGAAAAAACTCGCGAAAGTTTTGCGCTGAAATTAGCTTTAATTTACCTGAAAACTGAAGGTATTACCCCTCAGCCAGCAACGAGCAATCCTAAGTATTTACAATTGGGTGAGGGTGTTTTTGAGCGGTTTGAATCTAATCATGGGCCTTACATTCGAGCTGAAAGTCGAGGTTATCAAATTTTAGGGAATCTTCGCGGCCCTGTTGGTAGTTTTCGCAGCGTGTCGATGGCAGAGGTTATGTCTGGGAAGATGCCACCCGATTTTGTGCGATCGCGTATTGTTTTAATCGGTTCGACTGCAACTAGCCTCAAAGATTTTCAGCAAACTTCCTACAGCGGTGGTTTATTGGATTCGCCTAAACCTGTACCAGGAGTTGAACTTCAGGCTAATTTTTTGAGTCAGATTTTGAGTGCGGCCTTGGAAGGGAGAACGGGTTTTAAAGTCTGGTCAGACTGGGCTGAATGGCTGTGGATTTGGGGTTGGTCTTGGGTGGGAGCTTTTGTAAGCTGGAAGTTGCGATCGCCTCAACTATCGCTGCTGTTCCTTTTAGGAGTGAGTGTTGGTCTCACTACCAGTCTGTATTTGGCTTTCTTAGGGGGTTGGTGGTTGCCGTTAATTCCGCCTTTAATGGCGATCGCAGGGTCTGCTGCGGTTATAGTTGGCTATCTGGCTCACTTACAGGAAGAATTCAAACGCTCGAAAGAATTTTTGCAGACTGTAATTAATACAATTCCCGATCCAATTTTTGTTACTGATATCAACCACCGTCGGATCGTTTTGAATCAAGCTTATTGCCGCTTAATCGGTCAGCCACTAGAAATGTTAATCAGCAAGACTGATTATGATTTATTTCCTAAGCATGAAGCTGACATCTTTTGGCATCAAGATAATTTAGTGTTTGCTACGCAGCTAGAGTATGAAAATGAGGAAGAATTTACTGATGCTAGTGGCACTACACATTTAATTGCTACGAAAAGATCGCTGCACAAAGATGCTGCGGGTAATTTATTTTTAGTCGGTGCGATCAGAGATATTACTGAACGCAAGCGTATGGAAGAAGAACTGAAGCAAAAAAATGCTGAACTCCTACTTTCGGAAGATCGCTTGCGCTATCAAGCCTATCATGACGATCTTACTGGTTTGCCGAATCGCCAATTGTTTCACGAAAGTTTGAGTGTGTCTATAAAACAAGCTTCTGTTAAAGATCAATTAGTTGCTTTACTATTTTTGGATCTGGATGGATTTAAGTTAATTAATGATTCTCTCGGACACGATGTTGGAGATCTACTTTTAAAAGGGGTTGCGGAAAGGTTGAAAGGATGTTTGCGGGGTAGCGATACGATCTCGCGCTTAGGAGGTGATGAGTTTACTGTGATTTTACCCGGAATTCCGGGAAAACCGGACGCGGCAAGAGTAGCTGAAAAAATTCTGGATGCTATTACTCAAGTTTTCTTACTTGACGGAAATTCAATTGCGGTAACTACGAGTATTGGTATTAGTTTGTACCCCTTGGATGGTCAAGATAAGGAAACTTTGATTAAGAATGCGGATGCGGCTATGTATCGTGCTAAGGAACTTGGGAAAAACCGATTTGAGTTTTCTTGAATCAGACTTAGGATTTACTAGATTCTTCTTCTTTGTTCCTTTGCCTATAATTCAGGAGCACGGCCGAATAAACCTGTCATCAGTCGCAATGCTAATAGTTTGACTAGGGGAATTGTTCGTAAACTCCATAAACAAAAGCGGCGAAAAGCAATAATTGGAAGCCAAGTATTAGAGAAGAGGCGGTCTAGAAAATCGGTAAATCCTAAAACTACTAAGTTTTCTTTTTTTCGCCAACTTTCGTAACGTTTTAATACTTGTAAATTGCCGATGTCTTCACCTCGATCGCTTGCCGATCGCAAGATTTGTGCGATCGCGGCCGCATCCCGAATCCCCATATTTAAACCTTGTCCGCCGACGGGATGGCAGCAGTGGGCGGCATCGCCAATTAATGCTAATCTGGGTAAGGCGTAGCGATCGCTCTGCATGAGCTGAACGGGAAATAGGTAGCGATCGCTAATTAATTCTAAACGTCCCAAAAGTCTGCCAGTTCGCTGTTCTAATAAAGCTAGAAACTCTTGTTTATCTAGTTCTTGCAAGGCTTTTGCTTCGGCGTGGGGTGCAGTCCAAACAATCTGATAGCGGTTTCCAGGGAGTGGCAATACCCCCATCGGGCCACTGGGCCAAAAACGCTCAAAGGCGATATCATTGTGAGGTTTTTCTGTTTTAATGGTGATGGCAATGCAAGACTGCCAATATTTCCAGCCTTGAGTTGTAATTTTAGCTTGAGTGCGGATGTGCGATCGCGAACCATCGGCGGCGACTAATAACCGCGTGCGGATAGTCTGAGTTTCGCCGTTGATTTTTACTTCGACTTCGGCGCGATCGCTATAATATTGAACCTGTAAAACTTCAGCCGGACAAATCCAAGTAAAATTAGGACATTTTGCTAAGCATTCTTGCAAAGCAGTCAGCAATACGCCATGTTCCCCCACATAACCGAGTGCTGTTTTGGGTACAGGCATTTTACCTGTATTTCCCAAGTCTTCTCGATAGAATTGAACTATCCCTGGATAGTCGCCATCGCAGAGGTTAATCTGTTGAAAGGTGGTAATTTGTGGCAATATTTCCTGCCAAACACCAATACCTTCTAAAATCATTCCCGACATCAGAGAAAGTGCATAAGCTTGTCTTCTACTTGCTGCTACAGATGGCGTTTGAGTCTCAATTATTGTTACTTTTAAGCCGGAATCTTTTAAGGCACAAGCTAAAGTTGCCCCGACAATGCCGCCGCCTGCGATCGCGATATCAAAATCAAATTCTGGTTTTGGTTGGGGTGTTTCTGATGTGGAAATTGTTTGCGAAAGTTGATCTACTGGCATTGTTATTTAATTACTAATTGTTAACACTTAACTGTTAATTGCTAATTGTAAAAGTTACAACTTGTAGTTACAACTTGTAGGGTGGGTGCTGCCCTAATCTAGATGATAAACATAAAAAATATAGCATTGGCAGTGCCCATATTACTACTGGCGAGACAAATTAGCAGCGCCCACTTACTAAACCATAGTCATTGACATCAGTTCATCAGTCATTTCAAAGTTAGCTGTAACGCTTTGTACATCATCCAAATCTTCCAGTGCATCCATTAATTTTAGCAGAGATCGCGCCTTGTCTGGATTATCCACTTCTACTGAATTGCTAGGAATCCAGCGAGTTTCTGATTGCATCACTACAAACCCCCTTTTTTTCAATACCTTACTCAGGTTTTCTAAGTTCGATACTTCAGTAAATACCTCCGCACCTTCAGTATCTTCATCTATTGATATCAACTCATAATATTCTGCTTCCCCCTCTAATGATGCTTCCAATAAGTCATCTTCATTAATGGGGCCAAACACCGTACAAACACCTTTTTGATCGAACATCCAACCTACACAACCAGTTTCACCTAAATTGCCACCATTCTTAGTAAAAGCTTCTCGCAAATCAGCCGCCGTGCGGTTACGATTATCTGTAAGTGCTTCAATTAAAATAGCGACACCACCAACACCGTAGCCTTCATAACGAATGGATTCTAATTCTGAAGTCGGCCCCAGTTTACCTGCACCTTTGGCAATTGCGCGTTCAATATTCTCACTAGGAATTGCCGCCGCCTTAGCCTTATCAATTGCCGTCCGCAGTTGAAAATTACCAGCGGGATCTGGTACGCCACTACGGGCCGCAACGATAATTTCGCGGGATATTTTAGCAAAAATTTTACCTTTTACGGCATCTACTCTAGCTTTTTGGCGTTTAATATTCGCCCATTTACTATGTCCAGCCATATCGATA
>NZ_CACA01000315.1:0-54340 GCF_000180455.1 Kamptonema sp. PCC 6506 | reverse complement strand
CCCCCCCGCTCCCCCATCTTCCCTTTAGAACCCATCGCAAATACAGAATTCCTAGTTATGACTTGTGTATCCAGACTTCCTGGTAGAATTTTTAAGGTTTCTCATACTTTGGTCAATGGGATCGAATCGCGCAAGGATTGCAATAGACGCTATGGGTGGGGATCACGCCCCCGCTGAAATTGTTGCGGGAGCGCTGAAGGCACAGGAAAAATTAGGGGTGGAAATTTTGCTCGTGGGCGACCCAGAGCAAATCGAAGCCTCGCTCAAGCAACATCATGCCTCACCTCACCCAGAAATCGTTCCCTCTGAGGGGACGGTAGAAATGCACGAAGAGCCTTTAAGCGCCTTAAAACGCAAACCCAAGGCTTCAATTAACGTGGCAATGGACTTAGTAAAACAGCAACGAGCCGACGCTGTGGTGTCAGCCGGTCACTCAGGAGCCGCGATGGCCGCAGCCCTGCTGCGGTTGGGCCGACTCCCTGGCATTGACCGCCCTGCGATCGGCGCTGTTTTGCCCACAATGGTATCCAGCAGACCGGTACTCATCCTCGATGTCGGTGCTAATGTAGACTGTCGCCCTAAGTATTTAGAGCAGTTTGCCGTCATGGGAACGATTTACAGCCAGTACGTACTCGGAGTTACCGAGCCCAAAGTCGGACTTCTCAACATTGGGGAAGAACCTTCTAAAGGAAACGACCAGGCGGTACGCACCCACCAGATGTTAGTTGATAATCCTCAGATTCCTTTTATTGGAAATGCTGAAGGTCGTGACGTACTTTCTGGTAACTTTGATGTGATCGTTTGCGATGGGTTTGTGGGTAATGTCTTATTGAAGTTTGCAGAGGCAGTAGGCGAAATTGTCCTGCAAATGTTTAAAGAGGAATTGTCCTCTGGGATCGAAAACAAAATTGCTGCCAAGATGTTGCAACCAAGTCTGAAGCGGTTTAAGCAGCGGGTAGACCACGTTGAACATGGAGGTGGTTTGCTTTTGGGTGTGGCTGGAGTTTGCATTATCAGTCATGGCTCATCTCAAGCAAATTCCATCAGCAATGCCATTCGTCTGGCAAAAGAAGCGATTGATAACCAAGTGCTAGAGCGCATTCAGTCGCAATATCAGAAAAGCGGTCAGGAACAAGAAGCTAGAAGTTAGAGGAAGTTTGCAGGAATTAAAAATTGAAAAGGTAAAATCAAAAAGCTGTATTACTTATTATTAATAGTAGTTTCAGCTAATCAAAGCAACCTTTTTAATTTTTAATTTTTAATTTCTCCAACTGGTAGCTAATTATTGGGAGAGGAAAGTTGCAGCAATCAGGGATAGGTATTGCCTTGACAGGGAGCGGCTCTTGTACGCCGCAAGTTACCCTAGATAATGATGGACTCAGTCAGATCGTGGAAACATCTGACGAGTGGATTAGTTCGAGAACGGGGATTCGCCAAAGACGACTGGCGGATGCTGAGACTTCTGTGTGCGCGATCGCAGTCGAGGCATCCAAACAGGCGATCGAAATGGCACAAATAGCACCAACAGATATCGACTTGATTATTTTAGCCACCTCAAGTGCTGACGATTTATTCGGCACTGCTAGCCAAATTCAAGTTCAGTTAGGCGCAACCAAAGCTGTAGCTTTTGATTTGACAGCCGCTTGTTCTGGCTTTGTTTTCGGGTTAGTAACCGCCGCGCAATTCATTCGCACTGGGGCGTATCAAAATGTCTTATTAATTGGCGCTGATATTCTCTCCC
This sequence comes from Kamptonema sp. PCC 6506, assembly GCF_000180455.1. Taxonomy (NCBI): domain Bacteria; kingdom Bacillati; phylum Cyanobacteriota; class Cyanophyceae; order Oscillatoriales; family Microcoleaceae; genus Kamptonema; species Kamptonema sp. PCC 6506. The sequence continues at coordinate 52,599 of NZ_CACA01000315.1, read as the reverse complement.
GCTGGGTAAATTGGTCAGATCGAGGCACTTGTGTTTTATTTGGCGATGGTGCGGGTGCAGTCATAATGCAAGCCAACGATCGCGATCGCCTTTTAGGATTTGAAATTCGCAGCGATGGCACCCAAAATGCCTGTCTCAACCTAGCTTACCGCCCCCAACCCAAAGAATTAGTTCCAGGCGTTACCATCGGTCAAGGCGCTTATCAACCTATCACCATGAACGGTCAAGAAGTCTATCGCTTTGCCGTCAAAAAAGTCCCCGAAGTTATTGAAAAAGCCCTCTTCCGCTCAAACATCAGTGTAGAGGAAATTGACTGGCTCCTGCTACACCAAGCTAATCAACGAATTCTCGACGCAGTAGCTCAGAGGTTAAAAATCCCCCCACAAAAAGTAATCAGCAATCTCGCTAATTACGGCAACACCTCAGCAGCTTCAATTCCCTTAGCTTTAGATGAAGCTTTGCGACAAGGTAAAATTAAACCAGGCGACGCGATCGCCGCTGCTGGTTTTGGTGCAGGATTGACCTGGGGAGCAGCAATTTTTCAATGGGGGCGTTAAACGGCTAACAGTCAGTTATTACAAAAGGGAGATCGGAACTAATGAAAGAAAATTACATAAAAAGAAAACGGATTTAACAACTATAACGAATTTGACAAATTACCAGTTAACAGTTAACAGTTAACAGTTAACAATTACCAATTACCAATTACCAATTACCAATTAGCAAAAAAATGACTAAAACAGCATGGGTATTTCCCGGTCAAGGTTCTCAGGCAGTTGGAATGGGTGTAGATTTGTTAGAACTGCCAGGAGCAAAAGCCAAATTTAGCCTCGCAGAACAGATTTTAGGATGGTCTGTCCCCCAACTCTGCCAAGGTGATGAAGAGAAACTTTCTCGCACCCTTTATACTCAACCTTGCCTTTACGTTGTCGAAAGTATTTTAGCAGACTTAATGCGTCAAAAAGGCCATTACCCCGCTGTAGTTGCAGGTCACAGTCTAGGAGAATACACCGCTCTTTATGCCGCAGGTGTATTTGACTTTGAGACAGGATTGCGCCTAGTTAAACGTCGCTCCGAACTCATGGAAAGCGCCTCCGGCGGTCAAATGGTAGCCTTAATGGGATTTGACCGTCAACAACTTGAATTACAAATTCAATATAGCCAAGACGTAGTGTTAGCAAATGACAACAGCGACGGACAAGTAGTAATTTCTGGAAAACCTGCGGCAGTTGAGGGACTTTTAGCAAAGATAAAGGTAAAACGCGCCGTTAAATTAAACGTTTCAGGCGCATTTCACTCACCTTTGATGGCATCAGCAGCGGCAGAATTTCAACAAGTTTTAAAGTCTACAAGATTTTCAGATGCCAAAGTATTTGTACTCTCAAATGCTGAACCAGCACCGACTACAAATGCAGCTACTTTGAAGCAGCGTTTAACTCAACAGATGACCAAGGGTGTGCGGTGGCGCGAAATCTGTTTGCAATTACCCCAAGAGGGTGTTGAAAAAGTGATAGAAATCGGCCCCGGCAAAGTGCTGACAGGTTTAATTAAACGCAATTCTCCTGATTTAGAGTTAGAAAATGTCAGCACTGCCGCTCAAGTACCGAATTAATTTTTAGTTAACTATCCTTTAACCTTTTGTCGGGTGGGCGCTCATAATTATTCGTAATAATACTTACGGATTTAAATCAGAGCGCCCACCTTACTTTCTACATTGCTACCTTCCAAAATCCTGTAGTACACTGGGTGTAAAAATAAAATTCACCAAGCCCTTATGAAAAAAGTAATTTACTGGTTGATGGGCGAAAAGGCAGGCAGAGCAATAGTCGGTACTTGGAATTGGCTGTGGGGAATACCAGTGGAATCTGGAGGCCAGGTAGCAGTAGAGGTAGCCGAGCAATCTCTACGCTCAATGCAGGAATCAGTGCAAAAACTGGCAGCAGCAGTCGCTACTCAAGTCGCAGCTTACCAGAGGGCCAAGCAGAAATATGAAGCAAAAATTAAGGACTTACAGACTTTCGAGCGCCAAGCAATGACGGCTCAACGCAACGGTAACGAAGATGCGGCGCGTTTGGCAATGTCGAAGGTAATTCAAATCGAGCAAATTTTGCCGCAGTTAGAAGAACAGGTAAAACAGGCCGAAAATTACGTGAATGCTTCCAAAGACAAATTAAACCGCGAACGGCAAAAGCTGGAAGCTTACAAAATGGATATGCAGAATATGAAAGATATGGCTGAAATTAACGCAGCTTTGGGACAAATTGCTAAGGTTAACAATGACCTTAGCATCGATTCTGCCCGCTCCCAATTCGAGCAAGCTAAAAGTGCTGTCCAGCGTCGCAATCTCAAAGAACACGCCTTCGCAGAACTATCAGAAAATCCCCAAGAAAAGCTCCAGGCAGATTTAGAAAAAATGACCGCAGACGACGAAGTTTCCCGCCGCCTGCAAATGTTGGATAGCACTAAAAAACAACTTCCCGAATAAGGAGAATTTATGGCGAAAAGTAGCGGCCCTCCTCCAATTGTTTTTATTCTCATCTTTCTAGCTCTTGCGGCTGCTGGTTATTGGTTCTTCTTAAGACAGCCAGCAGTAGAGACGAATCCCAGTGCTAATATAACTGGAACTACTCCACCACCACCGCCACCGCCGCCACCTACTGCACCAATAGCAGGCGGGTCACAACCTTCTATTGCCTTTGCCGTTCCTGCTTCTGTACCTGCGGGCACTGCGTTGAAGATTGATGGTTCTACTAGCATGGTAACAATTAATCAAAACCTCAAGAATGGCTTTCAGGTGAAGTTTCCGGGGACTAATGTTAATACTAGCGCTAGTGGTTCTAATAAGGGAATTGCTGATGTAGCGGCTGGGAAGGCTGATATAGCAGCCTTATCCCGACCTTTGACATCTCAAGAACAGAGTCAGGGTTTAGTTGCAGTCACAATTGCAGCGGATCAAATTGCTGTAGTTGTTGGTAAGAATAATCCGTTTACTGGTGGGTTAACGTCTGCTCAAGTTCAGGGAATTTTTACCGGAAAAATTAATAATTGGTCTAGCGTTGGAGGTGCAGCCATTCCCATTCAGGTAGTTAATCGACCGCCTGTTAGTGGTACTCATCAATCCTTTAAGGAACTGGTGCTCAAAGGTAGTGAATTTGGCACTACTCCTAATATTAAGACTATGCCATCGGATACTACAACTTTGCTGTTGCGAGAGTTAGGAAATAATGGAATTGCTTATGCTACCTATGCTCAAGTTGCTAATCAGCAAACTGTTCGGGTTATACCTATTGATGGTGTAGCTCCTGGTACTGCTAATTATCCCTTTCAGCGACAGTTATTTTATGTTTACAAGAATCCTCCTAATCCAGCGGTTCAAGCCTTTTTAGGTTATGCGACTTCTCCTGAAGGTAGACAGGCAATGTTGGCGGTAAATTGATTCACGATTTATGAGTTAACGGATGCGTTTCACCTGGGATGAAAATAAGCGACAATTAAATTTGGGCAAACACGGATTTGATTTTGTGGATGCTTCCCAGGTCTTCGAGGGTGCAACATTCACGTTTGAAGATAATCGTTATACTTATGGGGAGCAGCGATTCATTACACTGGGACTGTTAGGCGGGCGTGTGGTGGTGCTTGCCCATACGGAAGTTGGGGATGAAATTCGTGTCATTTCAATGAGGGAGGGAACTAAACGTGAGCAAATCATTTTCTTCCAAAGCCTCTCAAACTAATTGGGAGCGAATTGATACTATCCAAGATGAGGATATTGACCTTTCTGACATCCCAGAAGTGACGGAAGAACAGATGAGGAATGCGGTACTACGGGTTGGCGGAAAACCTGTTGAACGAGGTCAGCGGCGGGTAGATATTCTCCTAGATGCTTTCATCGTGGAATACTTCGAGGGAAAGGCAGGTAAGCAGGGATATCAAGCGCTGATTAATCAGGCGTTGGCAGAGTATATTCATAACCATGACCCTTGAGAATCTTTTGAACTAGGAGTAATAAATTTAGCCGTAAATTGCCTAGTAATCATTGTATTCCCAGTCAAATCTGTGGAATGTTAGTTTAACCTGGTAGGCTAATATAAGCTGTTATTTAAAGATGGTGTTTGGTGAGTAAAAGCCGCGAACCGATTGAGAGTTTAATGCTCTACCACTTGTTCAAGTGGTCAGTTGTTAGTCCCATGCTGCACGTTTATTTTCGGGGTCGCATCTATGGTGCTGAAAATGTGCCTCAGCAGGGGCCGCTGGTGGTAGTCAGCAATCATGCTAGTGACTTTGACCCCCCGATTCTCTCTTCTTGCATGAAGCGGCCTGTGGCTTTTATGGCGAAGGAGGAGTTATTTGAGATTCCAATTTTGAAAAAAGCTATTTTACTATATGGTGCTTATCCTGTCAAGAGGGGAATGGCAGATCGCAGTGCTATTCGCTCGGCTTTGAGCTATTTAGAGCAGGGATGGGCGACAGGAGTATTTTTGCAAGGAACTCGGACTGCTGATGGTAGGATTACGGAACCGAAGCTGGGGGCGGCTTTGATTGCGGCTAAGGCGAAGGTTCCGCTGTTGCCGGTATCTTTATGGGGTACGAGCGAAATTAGCCGTAAGGGTTCTCCTGTGCCGCGCTCTGTGCCTCTGACGGTGCGGATTGGTGAGGTAATTGATGCGCCTGGTTCTAGCGATCGCGAAGAATTAGAAGCTATTACCCAAAGATGTGCTACCGAGATCAATGCTATGCACGATTTAGGGAGATAATTGGTAATTGGTAATTGGTAATTGGTAATTGGTAATGGCTAATTGCTAATTGGTAATTGCTAATCACTATGATTTATGAAGACAGCAAACAACTAACAACTAACAACCAACAACTAACAACCAACAACCAACAACCAACAACTAACAACTAACAACTAACAACTAACGAATAATGGAAAATTTGAACACACAGTTAGCAGACAATTTGGATGAGGCAAATTGGGAGTGGCTGATGCCTCACGTTGAGCGCGATGTTTTGGTGATCGTTGTACCTGAATTAGATTTGCTGGAAGTTGGAGAAGCGATCGCTTCTGATAATGTAAATTTTGTGCAGCGTTGGATTAGCGAACAACAGATGACTAAACCATCACCGGAGCAGATAGCTGAATGGAATGAAAACCGGGCTAAAAAATTCAATGCTTTGATTGTATCCCCTTATGTGTTAATTCAAGAACAAACCAATTAGCGATTAGCCATTAGCCATTAGCCATTACCAATTACCAATTACCAATTACCGATTACCGATTACCAATTTTTAATTGCCCAAGGCTAGCTCCTGTATAACCAGTAGTTAACCAAACAATAGCTCTAACACCATCTCTAACTACTTTTTCAATTGGTTCTGGGGCTCGTCCAGAGGGAACGGGGATCGCCTTAAAACTAATACCTCTACTACCTAAAACTATCTCCCCAATAATCCGAGCTCGCCTCATGTGGTCGTCAGAAGTAATCAAATAAACACTTTGAATGCCTTGAGCTTTTAACTCATCCACTAGGGTTGTAAAATTAGTCACCGTATCCACAGCTCGGTAATCTAGATGTAAACGCTCTGGATCGATCCCGGCCTCCGCAAATACCCATTCTGCATATTCTGGATTGCTCCCAGAAGATACCCAGATAGGCAATTGAGGATGTTCGCGGGCAAATTTGGCTGCAAACACCTCTCGCTCCGCAGCGCCCCCTAGTACAAATAAAGCCTGGGGTTGCTCCCAATAACTTTTGATTTGATTAAACCCAAACCAACACACAATCAAAAGCACCATCAGAAACCAACTTTTACTAGAAGTTTTAGAACTTCGATAACGTCGCCTGCTTAAACCAATATTCAACCGCATTATATGTACAAAAACTCTGGCTAGCTGACAGAGGAGCCTTGATATAACATCCGACAGGCATACCCTACCAACAGGAATCAAAAATTAAAAATGAAGGGTATTCATTTTTAATTTTTAATTTTTAATTCTTAATTATTTAACGGGACTGGCCGGATTTGAACCGGCGACCTAGCGCTTCAGATTTGTGTGAGTTTCCCCACTCTCTGGACTATTCCTTCACCGTAGACTTGTAGCCTTTAGGTGGTGGCCGTATGTTTAAGGAGATTTGTTTAAGCTCCTTAAAGCCAGTCTCTGCACCTTCTTTACCCGTTGTTGGGTAAAGCTTGGCTCAAGATTACCATATCTGCTGTCAGACTTAGGCTTCCTTGAGTTTGACCACATTCACTCCCGGAGTTTCCTCGCAGGGTGCCCGATTTTTCAGGAGGCGCTTGCTCTATCCATCTGAGCCACAGCCCCAAATACGAAATCGTTATGATGATAGCATTGCTAACTCGATATTTACGTATTTACGATCGCAATTTTTTCAGGATTGAGACAAAATTGTTCGTAACGCCGCCCTTGCTAGGGGAAGAAGGGGCTAGGGGCTAGGGGCTAGGGGCTAGGGGAAGGGGCTAGGGGCTAGGGGCTAGGGGCTAGGGAAGAAGGGAATATAGGGAATATAGGGAATATAGGGAATAAGGGAATAAGGGAATAAGGGAATAAGGGAATAAGGGAATAAGGGAATAGAATCAGCGGGTTCCAGCAATCGTAGGCGTAGCCAGCCGGAGGCATCGTGTCTTAATTGCCTTGGTGAATGCTATAATTACTCCCTCTGGGCGGCGTTACGGTTGATATGCGATCGCTAATTTCTCAATTTCTACTGGTGTCAACTGCTTAACATTGCTGAAAACCATTGCTGCACCTGCATTTATCAAAGTAGTAGTGTAGGATTCGCGGCGTTCTTGAGTCTGCTGAACGTGAGGGGGCAAAATTCCTACGCCAACCCAAACCCTAGACGGCTGAAGTTTTCGGGCTTTTTCAACTGTGTACATATCAGCAACGGTGTCACCGACATAAATCACTGGGGTAGATTCATCTATTCCCTGCTGACTTTGCAGTTGCTCAACTGTTGCGAATAGTCCAGTCGGGTCTGGTTTGCCGGGTGCATCTTCCATCGCCACAAGCACTGGTGAGGTTAAGCCGAGTTTACCTTGTAAGACATAAAGGGCTTCATCTCGCATCGCGCCGCTGAAAAATCCCCAAGCGATCGCCCCTTGAGTTAGACTTTCCAGGTAGGCTGGCTGTAGCAGCAAAGGTTCAGAACAGATATAACCCGTCCAGTTTTCGGGGTTTGTCCCTCGGTAGCGACTTTGGAAAAAGGCGATTAAGGCATCTCGGTCTAAATCAAGGTGCGATCGCAACTGACTTTTACTCTCGAAGTAGCGGTAAACTAACTCTTGGGAAGCATCCCAGTCGTTATTCCACAGACCCTCAGACTTGAGGCTGTCGATATCCTCAGAAGTGGGACGATAGGCGGATGAGGTGAAATGCTCAACTGTATCTGCGATCGCGCGTCGATACGATCCCCCCACGTCACGCACTACTCCATCAATATCAAACACAACAATAACTTTTTGATTTGGCATCGATCCTTAAGCTCTGATAAAATTTAAATTTTGCATCTCTAATCTGCTAAAATTGTGGTACAATTAGCGATTGTATTAATTTTTTAACATGGCTAAGTCTACCCCGGAAGTTGGTTTGTCCAAGTTCATCTTAAAGGTTCTCTGGTTAGAAGAGAACGTGGCACTCGCCGTTGACCAAGTTGTAGGCAAAGGTACTAGCCCTTTGACAGCTTACTTTTTCTGGCCCCGCAAAGATGCCTGGGAAGAGCTAAAAAACGAACTAGAAGCCAAACACTGGATCGCCGACAACGATCGCGTAGAAATCCTCAATAAAGCTACAGAAGTCATCAACTACTGGCAAGAAGAAGGCAGACGGCGGCCAATGGCAGAAGCTCAAGGAAGATTTCCCGAAGTGACTTTTACAGGCAGTAACTAAGTGGTTAACTGTTAACTGTTAACTGTTAACCGTTAACCGTTAACTGTTAACTCTTAACTCTAAGGATTTTATGAGTAATAACGGCACAGTCGAAAGCAATATTAACTCTCGGAGAAACTGTATCGATCGGCTCAAAAACTGTAAGTTTTATGGGCAGTGAAAATACAATTGACAACAGCGAATACTTGCCGCTGATAACTAATTCCGATGTCCTAAAACAGGCTATCCTCTACAAAGTTAATACTCGCGTTATTGCTCGTGGCGAGGTAATTTTCCCTTGCATACCGGGGATGCTTGAGGATTATCTTAAGTGGATAGACCAATTATTTCACGCTCTCGGTCGCCCACTGCCTCCAGAAAAACAAACAGAATTGCGCCAGCTTATAGCAAGTAAATTAGCTACTGGGTTTAGCGTTTCCACTGCTTCCATGCTAATTCTCCAATACGAGTCAGTTCAGCCTCCTCAAACTGGTTTAGCTTGTAAATTAGTAATTGCTAGCTCCACAATGGGAGACCAGTATAAGACATGGGTAGAGACGAGAGAACCACCTCTTTTTGGCTCTCATCCAGATGCTAAATTGATGGCAATTGCTGCTAAATTAGGCGATCCTCGTAAAGTAAGGATTTTGGATGTAGGAGCAGGAACAGGGCGTAATACACTGCCCTTAGCGAGACTGGGCCACCCTGTGGATGCGATCGAGTTAACTGCGGGTTTTGTCGAACAGTTGCGAGTTGCAGTCGAGTCAGAAAAGTTGCCTGTGAATGTGACTTTGGGGGACGTGCTCGATCCGTTAGTGCGGATGCGTCCGGCTAATTACCAAATTGCGATCGCGGCTGAACTAATTTCTCATTTTCGAGAATCCGATCAAGTCCGGCTATTTCTCGCTAAAATGTGCGATTTTCTATGTTCTGGCGGCTTATTGCTATTTAGTGTCTTTTTAACCGCCGATGGGTACGAACCCGATTCCCTAGTGCGAGAAGTGGCGCAAATGTCATGGTCTACCCTCTTTACCCCCAAAGAATTAGCAGCAGCAATGGAAGGACTGCCGCTAGTACAAATCTCCAATGAGTTAGTGTTTGAATACGAACGCCACAACTTGCCATCAGGGGCGTGGCCTCCTACGCCCTGGTTTTCTAGTTGGGCAACTGGCAGAGATGTATTTCCAATGGCAAATGCCCGTCCGCCAATGGAATTACGCTGGATTTTGTGTCGGCGGCTTTAAAAAGTTTTGAGTTTTGAGTTTTGACTTAGGTAATACTTTAAAACGATAGCCATGATTAACACTGTGAAAACTTCCTACACTAATGAATAGATCAAAGTTAGGAGTTTTGAGTTTTGAGTTTTGACTTAGGTAATACTTGGAAACGATGGCCATGATTAACACTGTGAAAACTTCCTACACTAACGAACAGATTGCGGTTTGGCTGCGCGGCTTACTAACCATTGCTTGGGCTGATGGTAATTTTGATGAGGGAGAACAAGATTTGATTGCTTCCTTAACTCAAGCTGAATTTGCAGACGAGGCATCAGTTGATGCGATTTTTGAACCCATATCGCCACAGGAATTAGTGGCTGTTTTAGGGCAAGACAGGGTGACTGCTGAGAATTTCTTGAGGACAGCAGTAATGGTGGCTCTAGCAGACGGTATATATTCTTTCTGCGAAGATGAATTGCTGCATGAGCTTTGCGATGCTTTTGGGGTGAAGGTGGATGCGATCGCAGCTTTGCGACACACTATAGAGGATACGAATAATGCTGCTGCATCAGAGGAAGAGCGTGCATTTAAGGCGGCACGCGATCGCAGCCCCCACAGAGATGTCTTGCAACCTGTTAGAGTATGGCTGGATGGCTGGGAAATCCACGATCCCAGTTTGGCTCATTTTGTCTGCAAAATGATTCCGCCCCAGTGCCCTTTTGAGCGAGACATCACTCTATTTGGCCGCAAGCTAGTTCACATTCCCCCAATGTGTAAACTAAATCCTCTCTACGATCAATTAGTAGGTTTGCGCTTCCGAGCTCTCTCTTATTTGGCAGATGACTGTAAGGAGGATATTTCGGAATACTGCTAATTGGTAATTGGTAATTGGTAATTGGTAATTGGTAATAAATCGCTCGGCGGTTTAAACCGCTACTATACAAACAAAGTCCGCCTGCGCGGACTAGGAAATAAGGGGGATATTTAAGCCAGATTTGCGATCGGGAGAAGGAAGAAGGCAGCTATGCTAAAGATAAAAAGTAGAAAAATTCAGAGTAAATTTGTCAATATTACGAATACCTCGGTCAGCATGAGTTTTTCTTCCTACCTAAATTCTTTTTCATAAATTCTTCCCAATCTTTTAGATAACTAAATCCTTGTTCCTTCTTATCAAAGATGGGTTTCACTTACACTTCAACATCCTAACTTTTACTCCCAATCACCAATTACCCATTACCCATTACCCATTACCTATTACCTATTACCCATTACCTATTACCAGTTAACAGTTAACAGTTAACAGTTAACAATTACCAATTACCAATTACCAAATTATGCAATTCATAGATCAGGCAGAAATTCAAGTCGTAGCTGGCAAAGGCGGCGACGGCATGGTAGCATTTCGGCGGGAGAAATACGTCCCAGCCGGCGGGCCTTCCGGCGGCAATGGTGGCAAAGGCGGTTCTGTAAATATGGTAGCAGTAGAACGCCTACAAACACTCCTAGATTTTAGATACGCCCGCATTTTTAAAGGAGAAGATGGCAAACGCGGCGGGCCAAAAAATATGACAGGAGCTCAGGGAAGCGAACGCACTATTGAGGTTCCTTGTGGCACAGTTGTATATGATGCGGAAACTAACGAACTTCTGGGAGATTTAATTAAACCTGGTCAAACTCTTTGTGTTGCTCAAGGAGGTAAAGGTGGATTGGGAAATAAATGTTTTTTGACCAATTCTAACCGCGCTCCCGATTATGCTATGCCGGGAAAAGATGGTGAAGTACGGATGTTACGGCTAGAGTTAAAACTATTAGCTGAAGTGGGAATTATTGGTTTACCAAATGCGGGAAAATCTACGCTAATTTCTGCTTTATCTGCTGCCAGACCAAAAATAGCAGATTACCCATTTACAACTTTAGTACCGAATTTAGGAGTAGTAAGAAAGCCAACTGGTGACGGCACAGTTTTTGCTGATATTCCAGGGTTAATTGAGGGAGCACACGCGGGTGCAGGTCTTGGCCATGACTTTTTACGCCATATTGAACGCACTCGTTTATTGCTGCATTTGATTGATATTACTGATGAAAATCCGGTTGCCAATTATCTAACTATTCAGGAAGAATTAAAGGCTTACGGGCGAGGTTTGGCGGATAGACAACTAATTTTAGCAGTCAATAAAGTGGATGCGATTGATACTGAAAGTGAGGAAATTCATAGTCTAATTAGCAGACTAGGTGAACTAGCAAAAGCTCCAGTTTTATTGATTTCTGCTGTTAGCCGCGTTGGTTTAGAAGAGTTAATGCAAGAAGTATGGGGTAAACTTGATGAGATGAATGAGAAGGAACGCGAAGAACGCCAGTCTGCGGAGTTAGTAATTCCCCTAAAATAGATTAAGAATTACACAAAAAGAACTTGTTTTTGTCGTGTAATGAAGCAATCCCAAAACCTTGTTACATCGTTACAATACCTAAGTCCTGTAGATTAAAAGGATTAAGCGTGTCAGGTATAAAGTCTCAAGTAAAAATGCCTTTACTAGATGCCTTACGAGATTGTACAAATAAGTCCAATGCACCATTTTATGCACCTGGACATAAGCTGGGGGTAGGCATATCAAAACCCCTTTCGGACTTGTTAGGAATAGCGGTATTTAGAGCAGATTTGCCGGAGTTACCAGAGTTAGATAACCTATTTGCTCCCGAAGGTGTAATTTTAGAAGCGCAACAGTTAGCTGCTGAGGCATTTGGTGCAGAATTTACTTGGTTTTTAACCAACGGTTCAACTTGCGGAATAGTAGCTGCAATTTTGGCTACTTGCAGTCAGGGAGACAAGATTATTTTACCTCGAAATATCCATCAATCGGCTATTTCAGGTTTAATTCTTTCTGGTGCAATTCCAATTTTTGTTAATCCTGAATATGATGCTAATTGGGATATAGCTAACTGTATTACACCGAAAAATTTAGCAATTGCTTTAGAACAACATCCCGATGCTAAAGCGGTGATGGTAGTTTATCCAACTTATCACGGCGTATGTGGAAATTTAGAGGAGATCGCGCAACTTACACATCAATATCATATTCCTTTATTAGTAGATGAAGCGCACGGCGCACATTTTAATTTTCATCCAGATTTACCAAGAACTGCCTTAAGTTGTGGTGCAGATTTAACGGTACAATCTACTCATAAAGTTCTGGGTGCGATGACTCAGGCTTCTATGTTGCACGTTCAGGGAAATTATATTAATATCTCTAGACTAAATAGAGCCTTACAATTGGTTCAATCTACCAGTCCTAGTTATCTACTTTTAGCATCTTTAGATGCAGCTCGTCAGCAAATGGCACTGCATGGAGAAGAGTTAATGACGCGAACTTTAATGTTAGCTGAGACAGCGCGATCGCGCCTTAGTGAAATTCCAGGATTATCAGTTTTAGAACTTTTAAATACTCCTGGTTTTGTTAGCTTAGATTCAACTAGATTAACTGTTAAAATCTCAGATTTAGGATTGAGTGGCTTTGCAGTTGATGAAATTCTCAATGAAGAATTAGGTGTGACTGCTGAATTACCAATGTTAAAGCATTTAACATTTATTATCAGTCTGGGAAATACAGAGTCAGATATCGATCGTTTAATTGAAGCTTTTATGACTATTTCCCACCGAAATTTAAGCAGGAAAAATGTAAAAAGAAACGACAATCAACTAGAAAAATCTCCCCATCTCCCCCTCTCCCCATCTCCTCCTCTTTCCCTAGTCCCTAGCCCCTAGCCCCTAGCCCCTTCTTTCTAATACTTATCCTTAGATGCTATTTTCGCCCCAGTTTCAGTCGCCCACTGATTCAAATCTTGAATTCTATCTCCTGCGAACGCAGCCAATGGTACAGTATCCTCAATTGCACTTAAAATATCCTCCGTTGTCAAATCTTTACGCTGTCCATTGACAAAAGTCCCGAATGCCCGATATAACCCGTCAATCACAACTTGTTCAATTTCTGCACCACTAAAATCCTGAGTACGCCTTGCCAACAAAGCCAAATCAAACTCTCCTAACCTTTCGCCACGCAACCGCTGCAAATGTACTTTAAAAATCTCTAACCTTTCCATTTCATGGGGCAAACTTAAAAAGAAAATCTCATCAAATTTACCCTTTCGTAACAACTCAATCGGCAACATTCGTACATTATTTGCAGTTGCCACAATAAACACAGAACTTGTCTTTTCCTGCATCCAATTGATCAAACTGCTAAATACCCGCCGCGACGTACCTGAATCCCTTTCTGTAGCGCTATTAATATTCCCAAAAGCCAGGTCAATTTGATCTATCCACAAAACACAAGGCGCGATCGCTTCTGCTAACTCAATCATTTGCCTAATGCGGCTTTCACTTTCCCCTACAATTCCCCCGAATAGCTTCCCAGTATCCATTCGTAACAGTGGTAAATGCCATTCATGAGCAATACTTTTAGCAGCAAGTGATTTACCACTACCTTGAATTCCTACGAGCAAAACTCCTTTAGGATTAGGTATACCGTAGCGCTGAGCCTCCTCAGTAAAAGCATCCTGTCGCAGTTTTATCCACTCTTTTAAATTATCTAATCCCCCTACACTTTTTAGCGATTCTTTTGTCGTAAAAAACTCTAGAATTCCCGTCTGCCTAATTGCTTGTCGCTTCTCTTCCAATACCTCATCTATATCGGACTCATTTATCTGCTGTTTTGCTGCTAAGGCTTTAGCTAAAACCCGCCTAATTCTAGCTCTACTTAATCCTTGACAAGCTTTTACTAACTGTTCCTTTGCTAGGTCGCTCATCTCTAACTGTTCTGGACGATCGGTAAACTGAGAAATTAAATAATTAATCTCTTCTACGTTGGGTAAAAGAAAGTCAACTACTGTTACTTCCTCCTTCAATTCTTCTGGTAATTCCAGTACGTGAGAAGTTAAAATTATCGTCTTACGGCTGCGCTTTAATTCCCGTGCCAAATTCCGCAACTCCCGAACTGCGGGAGCATTTTTTTCTGTGTAGGGATATTTCAAAATAGGATGTAAATCGCGCAGTACAAATATTGTATATTCCTCAGCCGAAGTTTTGCTAATTCGATCCAGTGCTGCCATTACTGAGCCTTTAGCAGAGCCATTGTCATCCCAGCCGCGCACAATATCCCACAATAAAATTCGGCGCGAAGGAGTTAGCTCTCGTGCTACTTGCGAAATTATTTCTTCGGCGGGTTCTTCTTCGGCGGCGACAATATATAGTAGTGGGTAACGCGCCAAAATCATTAAATTTAGTTTTTTTACAAGTGGAGACAAAGGCGCATTTTCGTCTCCAATAACAGCATTACTGCCTTTAGGATAAAGAGGATTTTCTATCATTGAATTTAACGATTTTAGATTTATTGCAAAATTCAGCAGTTTTAAATCAGAAATAATATGCAATCAAAGCAATAATTTCCGTAATTTAAGAACGTCCTAACTGTCTTGGTAGTTGTGCTTGGAATTAGGCAAGCTTAGCATCTTTCGTCGTTGCGATGGCTACGCCGGCCGAAGGCATCGCAGCGAAGCAGTCGGAAGTATTGCCAGGAATTAACTAATCCCCAAACAATCTCTGATTTGTTTTCGCGCTCGGTGTGTAAGTCTAGAGATCGAAAGAATTAGCAAGCCTAACATCGCTTAAATTTAGTTTATTCGCTAAGTTGCCGCGCCTGTTTAACCATAGCAATCAGAGTGTGGTGAGCATCTTCGGCATCTTTTAAAATATGGTCGAAGCTAACACGGACGGGCACATCTTCGCCATTGACTTGAGCAGTTAAATTCATGCCAGTAGCATCAATTGCCCGCATTTGTGCTGATGCTGCACTGGAAATGCCACCAAATGCTTGAGCGTAAAGCACTACAGCATTCCCATGATCTTCGTTCATGTGAGAGCAGATGCGATCGCTAATTTCAGTTGAAAACGTTTCAGACATGAGTCAATTTCTCGTAGTATTGATAATGGTACAAAATATCAATACATACGAACTTACCACAATCAAGCTAGCTTAAAGGAGGAGAATCTAGGGGCGATTTATGCAAGTGCCGATCGCTTTTAGCTTTTTGAGCCGCAGGAGATCCCGCCGGATTTGAGACTGCTGTTGTGACAGAAGGCAAAACAGTCGATTCTCCCTGTGTTGTAGGATCAGAACTTTCGTGCTTACCATTTTGATTCCACAGCATCATCCCCAGTAACCCATCAATTAACCCCGTACCACCGCCGTTACCAGTGACAGCAACATCGGGAACAACCCGAACTTGGCGATCGCCAATTACCTGCATAAGCTGCAACGCTGTATAGCCAGAAGTTCCCAAAGCCACCACCCCCGCGCGATAAGCTTCAGCCTTAGCATTTCCCGTCATCCGAATTGACTCGGCCTCCCCCATTGCTTCCTGAATTTGAGCATTCGCCTTCAACTCAGCAATTTTCACACCCTGCTCAGATTTAACCATTTCTTGCTGAATATCCGCGAGGGCCGTTTCCCGTACCAACTGCTGCCGTTGAGTTTGAGCCATTTGCTGCACATCATAGGTCTTGCGTTGTTCTTCAGCAATTTTGCGATCGGTTTGCGTCTGCATCAGTTCCGCAGGCGGCAAAATATCCCCGATCAAAGTATCAATTGCCTGCACATCGTAAGAACGAAGTGCGCTTTTAATATACTCCGCAGCCTCCGCTTGTCTCTCACTTCTAGCCGTCAGAAAGTCCAACACAGTATAAGCCTGGGCAGAATTACGAAAGTAATTGCCAATAGTCGGTTGCAAAACATGATCCACTAAATTTTGCATCGAACCCACCCGCGAGATCACTTTGGGAGCATCTAAAGCCCCGACGTGAATAATTTGTGATACTTCTAAATCAAAGGAAAAACCATCTTTAGAACAC
This sequence comes from Kamptonema sp. PCC 6506, assembly GCF_000180455.1. Lineage (NCBI taxonomy): Bacteria > Bacillati > Cyanobacteriota > Cyanophyceae > Oscillatoriales > Microcoleaceae > Kamptonema > Kamptonema sp. PCC 6506. Next base: position 36,593 of record NZ_CACA01000315.1, on the reverse strand, counting down.
ACAGTCAGAGACGAAAGTTGAGAATCATAACTATGTCTTTCCATGCGCCTCGACCAGTTAAGCACAATGTTAGTAGTAGGCACTAACTCTACTTTTAAAATCCGAGTATTGAGCGGATGTTTGCGAGGATAAAGAGGTGCAACCCAAACACCTTTATTGCCAGGATTTACTAAGTTTCCATGAGTAAAAGCAGCACCGCTGACATCTTCCGAGGTATTGCCTACATAAGAAATTACCACGCCAACATAGCCGATCGGAATTTCTGTCATCGCCACTTGTTCGACACCAGCAAACCAAGGGTTCAGGTTCCAAGAACCAGAGAGCAAAACTTGTTCTTGCAACCCGCGCCTACCACCGCCACTGATGAATTTCTGAGCGTTTTGGAAATTGTCGTGATCGGGGATCGTTTCTCCCGCGATTTCGCCAGCTTCAATCGGGATACCGTCAAATGTGGTGACAATTCCAACTTTATCGGGGTTGATACTGTAGAGGCGTAACTGTTCGGCACTCATGCCATGTTTAGCGGCGTTAGCAGCAGTAATTACCGTGAACAGAGCAGTATTAATACGGTAAGTACCAGTGGTAATAATACCCAGTTGGCGACCTTTTTCCCCACCACTTTTGAGGAATTTACGGGCATCTTGGAAATTATCAGAATCTGTAACTTTGCCGAGAATGCGCTGCGGCGGAATGGGCGCACCATCTGCGGCGACAATTAGAGCAATTTCACCTTGGGGGACTACAGTAACGGGTTCTTTGCGAACGTTGTACTGTATGGGCCAATAGCCCCAGTGCCACCCTGGAGGTAAGGTATCGGCCTGATATCCAGCTTCGCCATCGAGGGCAATTAAACGGCCGGGGGGCAGGGATTTTCCCGAAAAGCTAAATTTTTTGCTGATAATGCCGACTTCGCGATCGCCTATTACCACCAAACCCCCAAAAAATAGAGGAATGCAGACGATTGCGCCACCGATCAGAATAATTGGTAAGATTCCACCCAGTAAGTCTTGTTGTACTGTCTCTATTTGCGGACTCATCTGGGGTACTGGGCTGAGCCTTTGGCTAGAGTTAGCTTGCGTTACTAGCTCAGCAGCAGGTGCAGGTTTGACTGCCCCTACTGTTGCGATCGTCAGTGTTGCTGCTAGGATAGCAACTAACCATTTCAGAGTACGAACTTTGACTTGATAATTACAATGAAGCAGAGCGATTTTTTCTGTGCAACTTTTCATAACTTCCCTCATCGGGAGCAATTAGCTCAAGCTTAGCAAGTTACCAACTGCAACGCCCAGGGATTTCCTAACTTTAAGGAAAAAGTTCCTTAGCAAGGGATAAAGACGATCGGATTTTACTGCTCAATGCCATTTCAGCCTTTGTTAGTCACCACTTTTTGCCGTTTGGCGCAACTTCCGAGTACCAGCAAGCATCGCCCCTCCCAAGATCATCCCCGCCATACTCAAGGGTTCGGGTACTGGTTGCGACGATCCTTGACCAAGGCCTCCATCAGGAACCGTTTCCGTTGGCACAACTTGTTCGAGGCTACCCACCGTCATGTTGTCAAAACTAAAATAATCTACTCCTGGTGCAGTATTGCCAAACATAATTCGGTCAAACAGTTCATCCGATTCAGCAATCAAACCAAAATAGAGCACTCCACCGCCTAATCCCTGCATCGTATGGGGAACCGTGACTGTCTGCTGGAAATTGGTAAGAGTGTTCAACAGCGTTAACGTTAGTTGTCCCTCAAAATCACCAATATCAACCCCGTAAAAGCCGAAAGCAGCTACTGCCTTTGAGAAGGTAATCCCGAATAGATTGCTAGCCTCCCAGTATTTATTACCAGAAATTGGATAGCGTCCCACTCCATTAGTAGTATTTCCGTTAACACTATCGATAAAACCATTGCCAAGGAGAGTGGCGGTTCCAGCACTGCCGAAACTGATGGACAGAGGAGCCTCCGTTTCCACTGAGTAACGCTCAAAGTTTTCAGTTCCTACTCCTATGAGGTTAGAGAGGAACTCATCTCTGGCTCTATTAGCGTTGGGAGTGGCATTTAGGCGCACTTGCTCTCCCTGTCCCAAATCTTCACCAAAGTAGAGAGAGAACGCTTGAGCAGGGGCAGCCGTTCCAAATGTAGCTGCGGCTATCAACAATCCTGTTGTTAGAGTTGCTTTCCGAATTAATTTCATGGCTGATTCCCTTTTCTAAGTGTTGAATTACTACGCTTATAAAACCCCTGATAGTTCTTATAAAGAAGCTCTTAACTTGGCTTAAGAGCCATTAAGTCTGTTATCAGTCTGTTAATTTAGACTATATTATGTAAATTTTCGCTTCTTAAGTATAATATCTCTTATTCCCCTCATCTTGTCTAGTAAGTTTTATGCAACTTCATCATAAATTTATATTAGTCAGTATTTTCAACTAAGGGCTTTTTTAAATTGATACACCGTAACTTCAGCTACGTAACCCCAGTTCCTAGATATTTGTTGAATTAACGCTCGCTACAAGGTGCTGGGGCGATCTGGGGCGATGCGATCTGTATCCAGAAGGCTACACTCCTAGCACCTTTCCCATCTCCCGCATACTCCCTATTTCTCCATTTCCTCGATCTTCCCTATCGCCCATCCTTTGTTCGATCTAGAATGTATCGAACTGACATATTAGAGATACTAACATTGTGCTTATCGGCATATTTTTAAGTACACTCAGTAACTTTTGAAATCAACTCCAATTCCCATAAGCATCCAGCATTTTTTTATATTTTTTTAAGCTGGTAGCGTTCAACATTCCCGTATTTGATTCGGGTTGCCCCCAATATTTTTCTGATATAGCAGTTGCCAAGGCAGTTAAGACATTCTAAATTTAAAACCCTGATTCTAAACCCTTCTTCCGTCTTCCCTAGCCCCTAGCCCCTAGCCCCTAGCCCCTCTTAAACCGTTAAGTCCTATCAAAGCTAAGTGCCTAATTTTACCTTCAGCCTGAAGTTCTGACATATACTTAAGGGCATCATAGGTAATTATTATCGTCGCTAGGGTAAAAAGGGGCGCTTAGGCTAGGGGCTACGATGCTCCGGTAAGAAGGGTAAGAGAAGGAGGAAAATAGAATAAAAGTAACGGTTTGAGTAATTCAGAGCCCATAAGGGTCTTAGCGGTTGCTGTATCACTAATACCATGATTTGGGTACACTCAAAAACGGCTTTCTGCCTTCTACCTTTAGCTATAGTTTTAAGATATTAATTTATGGACTGGCAAGAAATTTCTGGGAACTGGGTATTAATTCCACCGCGACCTAGCGCGATCGTACATTTTCTAGGGGGGGCTTTTGTAGCCACAGCACCGCAATTGACCTATCGGTGGCTATTAGAGGAATTGGCAGGACAAGGATATATTGTGGTTGCTACACCATTTGTGAATACTTTAGATCATGTTGCGATCGCCCGCGATGTCCTCAACAAATTTGAAAACGCCCTCGATCGCTTGTACGCTACTAAAACCTTACGCAAGGCATACTTCCCCATCTACGGCATCGGACACAGCATGGGTTGCAAGTTACACCTACTCATCGGCAGTCTATTTGACGTAGAACGGGCGGGTAATATCTTGATTTCTTTTAACAACTATGCAGCCCGCGACGCAATCCCGATCGTAGAGCAAATATCCCCCGTCTTTAACGTTGAGTTTACTCCTTCCCCCCAAGAAACTAATCGTATAGTCCAAGAACACTATCAAATTCGGCGTAACCTCCTAGTGAAATTTGCCGATGACAATCTCGACCAGAGCATAATATTAGCAAAGATACTCCAACCCCGTTTTCCCGGTATGGTTGCGTTACAGACAATGGCCGGCAACCACCAAACGCCCTTGGGTCAAGATGTAAGCTGGCCTGTTGGTCAAGTTTTTACCCCCCTAGATGCTATTGGTCAGTGGGTGAAACAACAAGTCTACCGGGAACTGAATCAGTTAAAACGGGAAATCCTACGTTGGCTCAATCCCCTTTCCTAGAGCAGGGTTGTTTCCTTCTCAATTATTTGACTGAACCCCCCAACCTGCCAACCATTCATGCTTCAATTTGGGGGGAATAACCTTTGACGATTAATAGACAGTTCCGGTTATCGGCAGTAGCGGTATAACTCAGACGATCGGCTATGTCCTTCATCAATTTTACGCCTCGGCCGCCACCAGAAAACGTATCCACTCGATCGTCGGATAGTTCCTTGATTTTCTGTTCTAAATCAAAGGATGGGCCGTAATCCCAGATTCTAATCTCTAAGCGTTCGGGAAACAGGGCTACCTCAATGTCAATAGGAATGTCCGGTTTGCCTTTGTGGGCATAGCGAACCGCATTGGTAAAACCCTCAGCTAGGGCTAATTGACACCTGAGCCAAATACTGGTGGGAATTGGCGGCTGATGCAATTGGGCAAACCAAGACAAAACAGGGTCTAATTCCTTCAGATCTGGATTGACTTGAATGTGGGCTTTCCCCGGTACTGGCGACTTGTCAGAACTTTTTAATTCAACCACGCTAAGCCACTAAAGTTATGCCGTATTTTAAATCAAGTCTAAGTCTAAATTGAGCGCGACTGTTGACTCGCCTAGCATTTAGCTCGACTGCTATCTTATTAGACTATACTCAATTGTGGCAAGCGTGCTGAGTGAAGATTATTGATTGACTACCCCCAGACCTTGAAAAACTTGTACTACCTGAGCCCCCATGTTTCAAATTCTGGTTATTGACGACGATACTGCCGTTCAAGAGCTGCTGAGAAGAACCCTGAAAAAACAGGGTTATGAGGTTACGGTAGCGAGCAATGGCGAAGACGGTATTACACAGGCTCAACAGTTGCGCCCAGCTCTGATCATTTGCGACTGGATTATGCCGCGTCTGACGGGAATAGAGGTGTGCCGCCGAGTTAAGGCAAATCCAGATTTGTCAACTACTCAATTCTTTTTGTTGACTTCGCTGGGATCGGTAGCCGATCGCGTTAAGGGTCTTGATGCTGGCGCGGATGATTTTATCTCTAAGCCGATTGAACTCAATGAGTTGCAAGCCAGAGTGCGGGCGGGGCTGCGCCTACACCAGCTCAGCCGAGATTTACAAATTGCTAAGGGGTTACTGGAGGCTGAGTTAGCTGAGGCGGCTGAGTATGTGCGATCGCTACTCCCAGATCCTTTGACGGAACCTGTGAGCGTGGAGGCGAAGTTTATCCCTTCGAGGCAGTTGGGTGGAGATTGCTTTGACTATACTTGGCTGGACTCTGATTATTTGGCGATTTACTTGCTGGATGTGGCTGGACATGGTTTGAGGGCGGCGCTTCCCTCTGTGGCAGTTCTAAATTTGCTGCGATCGCGAGCTATTCCCAATATTAACTACTACCAACCTAGCGAGGTGCTGCGATCGCTCAATACTACTTTTCAGATGAGTTATCAAAATGACAAGTATTTTACAATGTGGTACGGTGTTTACAACCGACCTCAGCGCCAGCTAGTATATGCCAGTGCCGGCCATCCCCCCGCCGTCTTGGTATCCACAGATGGAGGTATCCCCAAAGCCAAACGCCTAAAAACTCCCGGAATGCCAGTTGGGATGTTCCCAGATGCTGAATATCTCGATAATTCCTGCTATGTAGATGAGTTGAGTACGCTGTATATCTTCAGTGATGGGGTTTACGAGATTCATCAACCTGATGGCAATATCTGGGGGCTTGATGCTTTTATTGACCTAATTACTACTCCTCACAACAGAAATGCTGACGATCTTGACCGAGTTTTTAACTACGTTCAAAATTTAAACGCCAAAGCTGCTTTTGATGATGATTGGTCTTTACTCAAAGTCAACTTTGGCTAACTTATCTCCTCTAGCACATTTTGGAGAAATTTGCAAGCGGCGATCGCCTAAAAAGTTTAGCTGCTGGAGAGAATCTTGGTATTAAAAGCGTCGCGGCTGGGAAATATCTCGAAAACTCGATCCATGCTAGTGAGTTCAAACAAGATTCTGATTTGCTCGTTGATAGAACAGACTACCAGTTGGCTGCCGGCGGCGCGTACAGTTTTCAGCGCCAGGACTAAAGCGCCTAAGCCAGAACTATCCATAAATGTCACATCTTGGAAGTCTATTAATACCACATCTGCCCCAGATTCCACTAGATCGCTAATCTCTTGGCGGAATTGACTTGCCTTTGTACCGTCTAAAATGCCGGAGGGTTGAATAATTTTAACTACAGGACTCATATTTTCCACGTGCTATATCCGATTATCAGTAGCCAGATTACTTTAGTTTGACACTCCCCAGTCTAAAGACGCGAGGATTCTTAATAACAACCTTTTTTAGGACGATCCACAAAAAGCTTGATGATTAAAGGTTGGTCAGACAGCCATAATTCTATCAAGTTTCGAGAACTTTGGAAGTAATGGGGCTGACTTTGGCGCGGTGGAGAAGTTTGTCTCCTTGCCGATAGCCAGTGTAGCGCACTTTGACTGTTTCCCCTGGCTGAGCGGTTCCTTCCATTAGCTGGTGAAATTGGGGGTCATAGGGAATGGATGTTCCGACTGTGGCGATCGCCTCTACTCCCCATTCCTGCAATAGCTGTTCGATTGGCCGTAGTAATGGCAGCAATTTCACTGCTGATAAGTCGGGATTTTCCTGAGCTTTACTTGCCGCAGTTGGCCATTGCAGCATCCAAGATTCCAAGATTTGCAATGTTTGTTGCTGAAATTCCTGTATTAAAGTTTCTCGCTGCTGCTGCATCTGAGTTTGCAGGCGATCGTATTCCTGTGCTATTGCTGCCGATCCTGACTCCTGGGGCAATTCTACAGACCCAGGAGCAAAAGTTGCCAATAACTCTGTTATAGAAATTTCCAAAGCTTGACTAATTTTTACTAGCGTATCTGCTCGCGTCTGCAAAGCTAACCCCCGCCGCAAGCGGATCAAATCCAGTTCAGAAACGCCACTTGCCTGACTCAACGCTCTCAAACTAGAAAACCCCGCCTGTTGCATCAGGCGTTGCAATTCGAGGGTGTAATCTGAAATTTTAACTGTCACGCATTATCCCTTCTAAGTCTTTGGGAAATTGGAAATTGGAAATTGGAAATTGGAAATTGGTAATTGGTAATTGGTTAAAATTTTATTCATAATCTGGGCTCTTCAAGAATCTCAGTGTCTTTAGACCTGAGAGTGTCAATTCCGAGTACATCAGAATTATATAGAGCGGATTCCAGGTTTATGAAGTACACCCCAGAAACCGGGTTTCTTCGCTTATTTATCGCCAGAAATCGGTTTTATTCAAGAAACCCGGTTTCTCTGTACCTCACTTACCTTGAAAGTGCTGTAGTTTGTGGTGCGGGCATCTTGCCCGCTATCCTAGAGAATCGCGGGCAAGATGTCCGCACCACTCTATAATGTCTAACTCAGTAAGCAAACAACTAACGGTTAACAGTTAACTGTTAATAGTTAACCGTTAACCAATTCTACTTGTGCTTGACTTTTTCTTTTTTCCCAGCCACTTCCTCATCTTCTGAAGCAATCTCTGAGGGTTGCAGGTGGGCTTCCAAGAACCACAGCCGCTTATCGATCGCCCGCGAGACTTCGGTGTATAAGTCAGCAGTGTCAGCATCGCCCCATTCTCCTGTCTTATCGATCGCATCCCGCAACAACTTACCATAGGGAGCATAGCGATCGGCTAAGGCGGTAATATGGGATTTACCATCAAGGATATCGAAGGGGTACTCTGGCAAGCTCGATTCTGCGGCGGCGATGCGGGCTGTTCCCAAAGCCAACCCGCCCAAAGCTGTGATCCTTTCGGCAAACATATCGACGTACTCTTCTAATTCTCCTGCCATTTCGTCAAAGAGCAAGTGTAACTGGTAAAAATCTAAGCCTTTGACGTTCCAGTGGGCTTGCTTGACTTGAGTTTTTAAGTCGAGGGTGTTTGCCAAAGTGTCGTTAAGAATCCCAACAAGTTTAGTGCGCGTTTCTGCGGACAGATCGATACGAGTTGGGTAAAGAGCTTGTTTGTGGTTGTTCTTACTCATTATGTTTGCCTCAAGTTAATTGTAATTAGAGAAATTTTAGAAAAAACTGGTGACAGAAGCATCTGCTAAAAGGATGAGCTGGCTTCAGCTAACCTCTTAGGCTAGGTGCATCTGCAAAACGGAACGGGGGGCTCGGCGGACTTTGCAGCGGATGGTTTCGAGGCCGAGGCGATCGCAAGCTTCATATCTGTGGCAACCTGAGAAGCCATAATACTTGCCATCTACTTCTAGCACGTCGATTGGCTCTTTTAATCCTACCTCGCGGATGGATTCCATGAGCGCGGCTACTTTGGTTTGGTCGTTGACTCGCGGCAGGGGGCGGCGAATCTGTTTGATAGGTATTTCTTCTATCCTCATTGCGGCTCTATTTTTTGCTTCTTTTTAAATCATACTCATAACGACTTCGAGTTGCAAGTCAAATGTCAGGGAACTATGACAGGGGAAGAGGGGCTAGAGGCTAGGGGCTAGGGGCTAGGGAAGAAGGAAGAAGAGGCTAGGGAAGAAGGGAAGAGAATCAGCTAGTTTGGTGGAACTCAGAAGGTCTTAACTACTAAGAAGGTTGCTATAGCAACCGTCAAGACCATTAGGGCATTCTAAATCCTCGAACCGTTCGGCTGAGTGTTGACGACGAAGTTGTTACTTTTATTCTCTTTCCCTTCTTTCGCTTCTTCCCTAGCCCCTAGCCCCTAGCTATAGTTGCGCTGTCTGCGCTAAAGCGCAACTACATACCTTTGAGTAAATTATTGAGGATTGAATTTACTGAGGGTTAAACAACCTCCACAAACACACCACTGCGGGCAAATTGTTCTTCATCAGGAGTAAAGTGTGGAGCTTTATCAACCAGGTCAGGATCGAAGTAATATGTATCTTGTAGGAAATTTCCGCCGATCGCAGCCTCCTCCAAATCCTTAATATAATCTTCTGCGATCGTACAGGCCGCCTTAATCCCTTCGATATCGCCTTTTTCCAAAAGCTTTTGCAATGTAGTTCTCACAGCCGAAAGCCGCGATGCAGGCTTCAGCATCCCATAAAGACCATAGATGCGATCGGTTGAAATGCTGATATGTTTGAGTGCTTTGGCACGCGCTAACTCCGAGTCAAGACTCGGCCAATAGCGAGTAGTGTAAAAAGCTTTTTCATCCTTGTGATACCACTCTTCCGAACGAGCAATAGATGAAGACACAGTGTTGTGTAACTTCCAGAAAAATAAGCGCAGAGAAGGGCCATCAACCACAGTAGAAAGCTTTGCTTCTAGGGATACCTTAAAGTCAGTAAGATTCACGTCGCGGCCGAGTACGAGGTACTCCACAGGGTACATTTCCACTTCCTTATTCTGCACAACATAGGCATTGAGATGATGGCGACAGTAGGGACAGGGATACATCGTGGCAAACAGTTGAAAAAACTCCTTGAAAACGGCTATCAAGGCTTTTTGTTTCTCAGGCGTTTTAGTAGATACAATTTCCGCACTGGTGTGGAAGAAACGCCAAACCGCTGGCCCGATATAGTATGGAAAACTGACGCGCATCTGAGCATCCTTAATATCGCTGCGGCCCAGGGATATATCAATGAATGATACATAATGGGAAAGTGCGCCAGAGTCGCGTCCAAATTCCTGACGTTCCCGCCGTTTTTGCACCCCATTTAAGTAGTTGTGAGTGAGTCGCCAAGCTTGTTTAAGCATTAGTTTTTGTTGGGGAGTGCATTTGGAAAAGCCGTCTGCAACATCGGCACCATAAACGTTAAATTCTCCTGACTCCTTAGTAGATTGATACCACTTGTCCAAAGCTGCTTCGTCAGGAACGGTATTACTTTGGATATCGGCGACGGTATTAACGCTGAAAGCAGCCAACAGTTTTGGCATAAATTCCTCATACCAATAAGCTACTGGCATCATTGCACCATCGACTTGTTCGGAGGCATCAGAGAGGAGGACTCGGTTCCACTTTTTGAGGTAATCTTTGGGATCTCCGGCTGATTGCTCTACTTCTGGAGCAATCTCTTGATTGAGTTCCATCTTCCTGAGTCGGTTGAGCTCATTGATGGCAAGTACACCTTCAGCAACATCGCGCAAGTTGAGACGTTTTTTCTTGATGGTGATGGCAAACTCAACTCCGGCGGCAAACTTTTCTTTGACAGTGGCAGATTTACCCCGCGCCTCTAACATGGCTTTTTGTTCTGCCAACATTTCTGGGGTTTTTTCGATCGCTTTCCAATTCTTAATCCGGTCTTCTAGTCGAGCATACTCATTAGTAATTGATTCTACCACTGCATCCAGTAAGGGGTTGCAAGCTGGTTCGACGATCCCTAATCCTTTGTAAAGCGCGATCGCAGTCTTCACAAACCGCACGAAATCAGTGATTCTGTAGGGTAGATTTCTGACGCGCAGGTGAGTTTCGTGGTTGGCGGAGAAACTCTCGCGGAAGCAGCGATAGGCGGCTCCCTGGATTAGGCGAAATAGACCAATTTGCATCTGTAAGCGCGATGTACCGCGCTTTGTCTCGTTCTGTGGGTGTTTGGCGAGTAGTTCTGTGAGTCTTGCTACCTCTGCATCTATTTCGCTGAGTGTTTCCTGTGGTGTGGGTGTGGTGCTGGGTTCTACCTCGTTGGCGATCGTGGGTGTGCTTTCGGTGGCTGTTGTACTCCCATCAGTTGCAGTTGGCTGAGGTGAAGTGGTGGGGGGAATGGGTGAGTCTTGATAACCTGTAGCGATCTCGGACTCTTCGGGCACCAGTTTACAGAACTCTTCAAAGTCAATGGAGGCATCGCCATCATGATCGACTTCTTGTACTATCTCATTAAGTTCTTTATCTGTCAGCCCAAACTGACTCATCACACTACGCAGCTCGTTGACGGTGATTTGACCGCTGCCGTCCTCATCAAAGACGCTGAATGCTAGTTTTAGGCGGCTGGTGCGATCGCCTTGTTGGGAGACAATTAACGCTTTAAATTCTTCAAAATCGATACTTCCCGACAGGTCAACATCTACTTCTTTAATCATGTCCCGCAGTTCTGTCTCGCTGGGGCTCTGTCCCAAGGATCGCATCACTTGACCCAGTTCTTCTGCTGAAATAGCACCGCTACCGTCCGCATCAAACATTTTAAATGCTTCCCACAGCTTTTCTACTTCTTGCTCAGTCATTGGTGTTTTTTCAACTTCTACAGGTGTCATAATTCTGTTCTCCAAAGTATTTGATGTAGGACTTACCCAGAGATATTCCTTAAACCCATTTTAAGAAGAGTTCGGGTGATCTGAGTTTGACACATTAATGTGTAAGTTTGGTTCTAGTTAAGTAGATAGGTGCAGAGCAATCTTGGTATGTAACAGAATGTAAAGCTATCCTCGCCGTTGGGATTGCTAAGCCCTAACGGGCAGGCTACGTCAACGTTTCACTCGGAATGACATACTTAATGTATTTTCCCGCTAATCTACTTAGTTCTCACAATAACAGCAATGGTCGATGATTCTCAAAATTCAACTCTGAAAAAATTTTTTATGAAATGCTAATGGTATATTATGACGAATCTGGAAAGTAAGATTCAAGTAGTAGTTTCTCAACTTTATAGCTTAATAAAGTTGAGTGAATATGGCTTTAAACAAGTCAATAATGAATTGTTTGATTAGTGTTTGACTGTTTGACTAATTATGGCAGTATTGCAACGATACAAGGTAGGAGTAATCGGGAAAATATTTGTGACAATTTAATGTGGATTATTCAACTAAATTTTACTGCCTCTGTTTTTAAAGTTATTTATTAAGCATTTATTTGAAGTAAATAAATGTTATTGCAAACAATATTTATAAACAAACAAAAACTTCAGGCTCAACTTGTAGAAACAACACCTTCAAATGTAAATTTAATTACAATTGGAATATAGATTTGGGTGATACAATATTAATGAAAATACCAGGTAAGCTCGAAAAATGAAAATTAGCGCTCGTAACGTTCTCAAAGCTAAAGTAAAACAAGTATTGGTGGGAGCAGTTAATGCTGAAGTAACGCTAGAAATTGCTCCTGAACTTGAAGTAGTTGCCATTATCACAAAAGCATCTGCTGCCAATCTAGAAATAGTAGAAGGCAAAGAAGCTTACGCAGTAATTAAGGCATCAGATTTAATTATTGCTGTTGATTAATACCTATATAATAGGACTTACGCTCATGGCTCCAGAAACCGGGTTTTTGAGATCATCGGTGGGTAACAACGAAGTATTTTCGTCAAAAAACCCGGTTTCTTTGGTTAGGTGCATAAGTCCTGTATAATTTACATACTTATAATTTACATACCTATAATTTACACATAAACCAGATTGCTAAAAGTGTTTCAACTCTGGTTTATGTGTAAATTTTTGAGATTCCCGGTCTAAAAACACGGGAAATATTCAGATATTTTCAGTGGGGGCAACTTGATTAGGTTCGGTATATAATCCTAACTGTTTTGACAATTCACGGGCAACATGAATTAAGAACTTAGATGCGTCTGGATTATCATGGTGAGCAAAGTATGCCGCTACTTTTGCCATAGCTTGTATTAAACCAGCATCAATCAAATCTTGATGACTATCTAATACCTCTGGTTCTTTGCCATTGGGACAATGTAACAGTTTATCAATCAAATTCATGTAAAGCTCTTCGCGTTGTGCTGTCATAATTTACCTAAAATTTTTCGAGATGTTTACGTGCTACAATATGAAAAATATGCCAGTATCTCTCCTCCCCCAAAGGGGTTGTTCCTAAATGCTCTTCTTCCTCAAATACCTCAATCTTCCAGCAATTTTGTAGCAAATCTGTCAATTGTTTACGAGTAACATGAGTCATATAACTACGATCTGCCCATGAGTCTCGTTCACCAAAGAAATGTCCAGAAAAACGCCCTCCTTCCCTCAAACAAGTGGCTATTTTTTCCCACAGTTCAGAGAAATTAGCCGGGGGGCAAAAAGGGAGAGAAAAACTAGCATTAACCAAATCTACTGAATCCGGTAGAGTAACTAATTCAAAACGCTCAACTCGGGTTTCTAGAAGTTTAAAATCAACATCTAAACGGTTACGTAAACGAGTAATTGCATCTACTTGACCGTCAATTGCTAATACCCGCCACCCGCGTTTCAGCAACTCTATCGTATCTCGCCCATCCCCACAACCAAGGTCTATAGCAAAAGGATTTGAATTAAAAGATTGCTCTGTTTCAAATCTGGCTAAAGCTGTTAGTAAAGTTGGGCGTGGAGAGCGACCCGCAACTGCTTGATAATAAGCAGTCCAATCTCGGTCAAAAACTTGACTTTTTTCTCCCTCTTCCATCAGTATTAGCAGTGATTTAAGCTTGGACGAGCGAACTGTGAGTGTAACAATTTTTGGGGCAAACTCGCGAACAAGCTTCACAGCCAATACAGTATTCGGGATGAATAATACTCATCACTTTCCGTTCAATCTCATCCTCTTCCTCATTTTCAACAAATTCTCCATCTTCATTCAGGGCTCTTAGCTGTAATACATTGCGACCACAAGCTTTAAAACATCTGCCACAGCCAATACATTTATCTTGGTTAATTTCTTCCACAAATTGGGGTGTCCAGGTAGTACCGCCAAAAGTCAAACCGGTTAATGTCGTCATGGTTAAGTGTCTCCTTCAATAGTCTAATCAAGTTGAGATTTGGGATTGAATTTACTCTGTTTAAACATCTGCTCTATTCTCGGTGCGAATACTTGTCGGTTGCACCAATTGCTTACTAGCAATCCCGCAACTGATGCGCCCAACAGACTAAATCGACCAGAGATAAATTAGACCAGATAAGCTTCTTGGTGAGTACGAATCGTACAATCAGAACGGGGATAAGCTACGCAGAGAAGAACAAATCCTTTTTCTATTTGTTCGTCCTCTAAAAACACCTGCTCTGATTGATCGACTTTGCCTTCCATTAGTTTACCAACACAGCTAGAACAAGAACCAGAACTACAGGAAAAAGGTAACTCTATATCATGTTCTTCTGCCGCTGTCAGAATGTATTTATCATCCTCAACAGGGATAGTAACATCAATTTCTCGCTTCTTGTTGATCAGCCGCACATTATAAGTTGCCATTTGTCAATTCCTTGAAATCGAAAAAGAAAAAATCAGCGAAAGGTTAGCTACAAGGCACACCTGTAGGAGTACAATTTCCTGCTTGGAAAGATTGACCGCAGCCGCAGGTATCAGTAGCATTAGGGTTTAAAAACTTAAAGCCACTTTGAGTTAAACCTTCAACGTAATCAACTACAACACCTTCCAATAAAGGTGCGCTTTCCTTGTCAATATATACTCGGATTTTCCCCTGTTGTTCCAGCACATCATCTGGCTTTGGTTCGTTGATAATATCCAAAGAATATTGATAACCGCTACAGCCTCCATCCACAATGGAAAATCGAACTCCCCGTTGTGCCTGATTTTCAGCTTTGCTAGAACCTTGTAGAAAGGCGCGAAGCCGCAATTCGGCCACTTCTGTTAATGTAACTGTCATAAAGACTCCTAAGAGATTTGGTAAGGGTTAATAGCTAATCGGGTAAATTTTACCCAGTTTTAATTCTGAGGAAGTAGAGATTAACTTCAGAAATTAGATGCAGAGAACATCTACGAAATAGCGATTGGCAAGGAATTTTGGGGGAGAGGAATACCCGGTTTTTCCCGTTTGGTTGCACTCGACCTAGAAGGATTTGGAGTTGGGAATTTTTGATTCAACTTGCTTTCCAATTTGTCTCTACTCTTGTGGCTACAAACTGGACAATTTGGATCGTGATAAGGACGACGTTTCGCAAATTCCAAACTGCCTAAATCCATCGTTAACAATTGAGAAAGTAACGGTTTGCCAATTCCTGCCAGTAGCTTAATTGCCTCTAGTGCTGTCAGACAAGCTAGAGTTCCAGATACTGCACCGATTACGCCAAAACCGCGCTTATCCCAATCAGGTTTTTCGGGAAAAATGCAAGATAAACAAGGAGTTTCGCCCGGTACAATTGTGGTTAAATATGCCTCCATGTCGTTCATGGCTGCTTCTACCATTGGCTTATCCCATTGCACGCAGGCAGCATTTAACAAGTCGCGTTCAATGAAGTTATGAGCGCAGTCGAGGACAATATCGGCAGCTTGTACCAAAGTATCTACATTTTCGGGTGTAACATACTCAAAAATTGCATCTACTTGGACATCAGGATTGATTTCCTCTAGTGTTTCTTTGGCTTTAAATACTCTAGGCTTACCTACCCAATCGTCAGTCATCAAAATCTGGCGATTCATGTCATCAAGGCGCAATTCTCCACCTCGAACTAGGATTAATCGCCCAACTCCTGCTACTGCTAAATAAAGTGCAGCAGTGCCACCTAATCCACCGACACCTGTCACCAATACTGTTGATGACTTCAATCGTTTTTGAGCCTCTTCCCCAAAACCAGGAAGCATAATTTGGCGACGGTAGCGTTCTAACTCAGTAGGTGTGAGATGTAACATGACAGTTCTCCTCAATCAGTGTCTATTTCTGTTAGTAGAACTACATTTCCTGGCTTCTGATTAAACACCTTGAACAGTTTTTGGTCGAGAGATGTAGAATTTAAAAACACTTCGTAAGCCGTTAGGAGTGCAACTCGATACTGGGTTAACTTCTCCTCTTCATTTGTGCCTGTAAAAGCTGCATCTATTTCGCCTACAAGTTGAGCGAATTTCTGTAAAATATGCAAGCGATTAACATTCACAATTTTAGGATCGTAGGCAAGCTCGAAGAACTTAAAATAATCTTCGGCATCTAGGAGTTGTTTGAATTCAGATAGAGTTCCGCTCATTTGCCTTCTTCCTGTGTCTTTAGCTGTTGTTTCAAGTCGTTTAACTGACGATAGATTTCATAGGTTTCGGCTGCCAAATCCATTAGATGTTCGTAATTTGCTGGCAATCCTTCTGCTAAGTCATGAAGATCCATCTTCATTTGTCCGGCCTTACTGTTTAGGCGTTTAATTTGAGTTTTTAGCTCGTCAGGACTGGGATTTACTAGGGTGGTGATTTCGGCTTGAACCATAGATTTTTGCTGATGGGGAACTGTTCTTTTTGATTTGTTCTGCTTCGTTTTTGGCAAAAATGGTTCGTAAGCTTGGAAGCATGATTGAACCATTTTTGAATTACGAAGGGATCGCTAAAGGTGACTAAAGCTTGCCTACTTCTGGATAGGATTTACCTAGTTCAATTCCCGATAAGGTGAGCTTTTCTCCTTCTTCTGCTAGCTTTTCTAAGGAGTCAAAACCGAAGCGTTGAGCATCGCGCAAGGTTCTAGCAACCAGTAGGAGACGGCCAGAAAAGACTAATGCCCAGCCAAAGCCTTCGTGACTTAAATCAATTACTATCTGAGAAAGTAGCCCGCTTTCTTTTTCAATCCGAGCTGCGATCGCGCGATAAAATAATTGAATGCGTCCTTTGGTATTAGGCTCAACATCGCCATCCACTGGGATTTTGCGCTTTTCTTGCTTGGTGACTACAAAAGGTTTGAGGATGAGTTCATCCGACCAATTGCGGTAAAAACCGTAGGAATCCTCGGCTCGGATTTGCCGTAATAGTTCCTGAAGAAAGGGATGCTTAATGACATCAGATGAGGTGTTCTCGGTGGCGGTTTCAGTTGCATTCATTGGGTAAATCTCCTCTAATTTAACTCTAATTCTTCTTGGGGGAAATGGTTGGACTGTTGCAAGACTTTTCGCAGCCAAGGCGGTGGATTTCCCTTCAAAGTTGTGACTAACTTTTCGAGGACATCGCTAATTTCTTGCTCTTCCGATTGGGCTTTAATGGGAGTGATCCGCTTTTTGATTAACCGGGCGGCAGCACTACCACCAATTGCTGAAACATAAACAATTGTGCAGTCGGCGAGGGCCTCAATTTTGGGTAAGAGTTTGTCTTCATTACCATCTTCTTTGAGATCGCCCTCGAACTTGAGAGTTGTTAAGAATTGATAACCCTCAGTTGAAACTTCATAGACATCAATCTTTTTTGCCCAACCAAAGTGAGCATTGATGTGAACGCGATCGCTAGTCGTGAATGCAATTTTCATTGCTTGCCTCCTCATGAGAAAATGAAAGAGAAGAAAGAGCATAACCAAGCCAAATGATGCGGAGTTAATCTAACCTTTTCAATCGCTTGATTCTTCTTGCTCTAAAAATAAATTGCCGATATCAAACAAAAGCTGTGTAGTTCCCTGATAGCCGACAGTGCAACGCTGACCGTTACCCAAGCGATCGTAAATGGGGAAACCTTGACGATAGAGGGGAATCTGGAGGCGACGAGATATTCCTGCGCCGTGAGAGTTGGTAATCAACAAATCTGAACCTGCTGCCAGTTGCTCAAAATCTTCCAAATCGCCAATTGTCACTGTTTCTACTGGGAGTTTTTCTAGCAGGGGCGATCGCGTCGTCGTCACTGCTGCCTGAATTTCTGCCCCCATCCCCTTCAATAACCAGACAGTTGCAGACAATAAATCCGGTTCTAGTGCTAAAGAGACGCGCTTGTGTCCAAAGTAGAAATGAGTATCCAACATCGCATCCTGCAACTGACGGCGTTGGTGGCAGTATTTTGCTGGCACATCCACGCCGCTGAGATCCGAAAGCGCTTGTAAAAACTCATCGACAGCGGCTAATCCGGTTAAGTGGGGAAACACCTCAAATGGAATCCCAAACTGCTTTTCCAGGATCGTCGCACTCTCGCGCATACTCTCGCCCAGGGCCAAGGTATAAATAGAACTACCAATTGCCCGGAGTTCTGGTAGAGTTGTACCCCCACCTGTCACCGCGCTGTAGGAGTCTTCCAAATGACCGTCTAGGGAGGTGGATAGATCGGGAACTGCGATCGCAGTTAGTCCAAAAGCAGCGATGATTTCCTTGACTGCTTGCACGTCTCCAGGGGAAAAGGCGGAACTAACCAGTAGCGTCACCTGATGCGATCGCGTTTCCCCAACTTGGGGAAGTTCGCGCATCATGCTTTCTACCGCAGCGGCAAAGCCATCTTGTAATGCTCCTTGAAAGTCCGGTGCAGAGACAAACACAATCGGCAAATCGTATAATTGCGGGTGGCGCTTGCGGATGGTGCGGAGAATACCCTCCATGTCATCACCTCGCGTTTCCGTCAATCCCGTCGTACACAAACCGATCATTAGTGGCTGAGCTTTTTCCACCAAAGTCAGAATTGCCTGTTCTACATTTTCCTCTCCACCTAGAATCGTGGTTACTTCCGTCATTGCCGTAGTCGCCAGCGGAATTGCTTCTCGGAAATGTCGCACTAGCGTTACCTTGGCAAAGGCAGTACATCCTTGAGAACCGTGCAGTAGAGGCATCATCCCTTTGAGCCCCAAAAACGCTAGAGTAGCGCCCAAAGGCTGACTTTGTTTAAGCGGATTCACCGCCACTGATTTTTTGGGAGTTGCGATCGTAGCCATTTCAGATTGCCTCCTCTTTTTCCCAGGGTGCCGGTTGGCGAAGTTGCTCCCAAATTGGGCTGTAGAGAGCTTCTTCTAACTCTCTGGCCATCGATACCATGCCTGCATATCCGGCATAGGAATGGTGGCGTTCTTGATTGATATCTAGAAAAGGAATGCGAGCTTTTAGGGCTGTGTATTGATTGCGCCCCCCGGCAATCAACATATCGGCCTTGGTTTGGGCAATCACTTTCAGCAATTCCTGGGCATTGCCCTTTTCCATCATGATCCCCTCCGCGCCCAGCAATTCCCGAATCCGGGCTTTGTCTTCCTCTGTGCTTTTCTTGGTGCTGGTGGCGACTACTTCCATCCCTAAGTCTTTGGCAGCAGAGATAATTGACCAACTCTTCACCCCACCTGTGTAGAGCACTACCCGCTTGCCCTTGAGTCGAGCGCGATAGGGGGCTAAATCCCGATCGAGCTGGGCGGTTTCTTCAGCGATTAGTGCTTCTACTCGTGCTTGCAATGTGCGATCGCCTAATTTCAGAGCAATATTTCGCAAGCAACGGTTGACATCTTCCACCCCGTAAAAAGACTCTTCAATGTAGGGAATGCCGTAGCGTTCCTCCATTTTCCGAGCAATATTGATCAGTGCTTTCGAGCAAATTGTGACATTTAGTTTGGCTCGGTGAGCGTAACAAATTTCCTGATACCTAGCATCCCCAGTCATCTTTGCCAGCACGCGAATGCCTAGTTTTTCAAACAGTGGCATTACATCCCACAATTCCCCAGCGATATTGTATTCGCCAATGAGGTTAATGTCATAGGGCGTGGTAAATTCAGGTTCCGCAGTCCCGATTACATACTCTAATAGCGATTCTCCACCTACTCGATTCCCTAAGTTTTTACTCCCAATAAATCCCGGAGAATTAACAGGAATTACAGGAGTTCCTATCTTCTTCGCCGCAGCTTCGCAAACGGAATCTAAGTCATCTCCGATCAAGGCAGTAACACAAGTGGAGTAAACAAAAACTGCTGCTGGTTGATAGCGTTCTTGGACTTCCAAAATAGCTTTGTAGAGCCGTTTCTCGCCACCAAAAATGATATCATTCTCACTCAGATCGGTAGTAAAACCCATCTTATAAAGATGAGAACCAGAGGAAAGACTGCCTCGACTTCCCCAAGAATTGCCCGCACAGGCGATCGGCCCGTGAACCAAGTGTGCCACATCGGTAATAGGTACTAGAGCAATCATCGCCCCATCGAAAGCACATCCTCCTTGAGCCGCACCAGGTTGGGCTTGTTGTTGGCAGGCTTTCTTCTTTTTTTCCCCATGCTTGTGATGATTGTGTTCGCAACCTGGCTCGCTGAGGAGTTCGTTAATTTTTCCTTGAGTAATCTTCATAGGAGTCAGGGGGAAAGAGAATAGTTAGGAGTTAGGAGTTTTGAGTTTTGAATTAAAGAATTTTAAGGACTTTTCCTCGCTTCATAACTCAAAACTTTTCTACTTAGCAGATGTATTTTGTGATGTCTTCTAAACAAACATCTGCTAGATAACTAAGAGCGCGGAAGCGTAAGCCAACAAACTCGTCATACAGAGGGTTTAATTTGCACAGAGGCGGAATGTGATAGGCGTGTCCGAACAGATTAACATCTCGTTCAAAAGGACAACAACAGGGAATTACCTGGCAAATAAGATGGGCAAATTGGCGATCGCTTACTGGAACTCTATCCACCCATCGACGCAGGAGGAAGAGAGGATCGAAACCAGACTTTTCTCTGGGGCCGAGGTAATGGTCGTGAGGGTGGCGATCGTGCGTGTGGCTATCGTGCGTGTGGGTGATAGTAGTCATAGGACTTGAAGATAGGGAGGAGGAGGAACAGGGGAGGCAGGGGGAGGCAGAGAAAGGCAAGGGGAGGCAGGGAAGGTAAGGAGAATTAGTTCTTTAACTCAGTTCTTTAACTCAAAACTCTTCCCATGCCCACCACCCTATTTATCGAATCAAGTCGTAGGAAATATCAGTCTTCGCTGGGATAATGGTATTGCGATCCAGTTCGTCAAGTAGCGTATTTACAATCCAGTTGAGCAAATTGATCGCACCTTGATAACCGTAAGTAGAATAGCGGTGCAGGTGGTGGCGGTCAAAGATAGGATAGCCAATTCGCACTAAAGGAGTTTTGGTATCGCGCCACAGATACTTGCCGTAGGAGTTGCCGATTAATAGATCTACGGGTTCTGTGAATAAGAGAGAACGTAGATGCCACAAATCCTTACCACCCCAGATAGTTGCACCCTTACCAAAGGGGCTAGCATCTAGAATTGCTTGCAACTCTTTTTCAAACAAATTGTTGCTATTGCTTACCAAGATATGCACAGGTTCAGCACCAATTTCTAGCAGGAATTGGGTTAATCCAATCACCAAATCTGGATCGCCATACATTGCCACCCGCTTGCCATGCAGCCATGATTGCGAATCCGTTAGCGCGTCTACTGCCCGACCCCGTTCGTCTTCCAATTCTTGAGGAATTGGTTTACCTGTCAGAGCCGATAATTTCATCAAGAATTCATCAGTTCCCCGGATACCTACAGGACGGCAGACATAAGTAGGTTGCTTCCACTCGCTATCAATGTAATCGCGAGTTTTAGTGGTTGAATAAGATTGTAAAGCGATCGTCGCTTCTGCATTAATGGAATCGGCTGCCTCTGCCAGTGGCGTACCGCCGGGATACATTTTGTATTCTCCAGTATTTGGTGAATCTAGATATTCAGAATTATCCGCCAGCAGCGTATAGTCTATGCCCATTAGAGAGCCAATTCTCTTGACTTCGCGCAAGTTACCAATGTAAGTTTCAAAGCCGGGAATAAAGTTAATCTTACCGTTAGTCGTTTCGGCTTTTTTACCGGCTGTTAGGTTCGATAAAATTCCCTTCATCATATTGTCGTAACCCGTAATATGGGAGCCGACAAAGCTAGGTGTATGAGCGTAAGGAACGGGATATTCTTGAGGAACAGAACCTGCAGCCTTGGCATTATTAATAAAGGCTTGCAAGTCATCCCCAATCACTTCCGCCATACAAGTAGTACAGACAGCAATCATCTTTGGCTTGTAGAGATTATAAGAAGTCGCCAAGCCATCAATCATATTATTCTGTCCGCCAAAGACCGCTGCATCTTCAGTCATTGAAGAAGACACTGCTGAAAATGGTTCTTTGAAGTGACGAGTAAAGTGAGAACGGAAGTAGGCAACGCAACCTTGAGAACCGTGAACAAAGGGCAGGGTAGCTTCAAAACCTACTGCTGCTAAAATTGCGCCTAGAGGCTGACAAGCCTTAGCTGGATTAACTGTTAAAGCTTCGCGGCTAAAGTTTTGCTCGCGATATTCCCAAGTCTTTGTCCATTCTGCAATTCGAGTTACTTCTTCTGGGCTGTGGCCGCCTTCAAATTCCTTTTTCCCAGCAAATAGCTGTTGATATTCTTCCTGATGAAATAGTGTAACGTGGTCGTCAATTTTGTCTATATTGTTCTGAGGCATGACTCAATCTCCAATATTTATGAGGGAGTGTAGCGTAGAGAGTTGGAAATAACAAAAAACTTGTATTTAGGAGGAACTAAGGATGAAAATCGAGAGATAGTTTTGGGGATTTTAAACTTTTAGCGTTCATCCTTAGTAGTATTCCCCTAATCTGTTTTGGTTACTTCTTCCAAGGAGCACCAATTAATCCCCAAGTTGGACTATTAAGGGCTAAATCCATATCGCGGGCGAAGATAGCAAAACCATCGTAACCGTGATAAGGGCCAGAATAATCCCAAGAGTGCATCTGGCGGAAGGGAAGCGCCATTTTCTGGAAAACATACTTCTCTTTGATGCCGGAAGCAATTAAATCTGGCTTGAGTTCCTTGACAAAATGCTCGAACTCATAAGCAGAAACGTCATCATAAATTAAGGTGCCGTCTTCAATGTAATGAGTCGTGCGTTTGTAGTCATCATTGTGACCAAACTCGTAACCAGTACCGATTAGTTTCATTCCTAAATCGTGGAAGGCAGGAACGACGTGGCGGGGACGCAAACCACCAACCATTAAAGCGACAGTCTTACCTTCTAGGCGCGAGTAGAATTTGTCAAGTACGGCCTTAGTTTGGGCTTCATACTTAGCAATGACTTTTTCAGCATTATCTTGGATTTTTTGGTCAAACTTACCTGCAATTTCTCGCAGAGATGCAGCAATTTGAGTTGGGCCAAAGAAGTTATATTCCAACCAAGGAATGCCATAAGCTTCTTCCATGTGGCGGCTAATATAGTTCATGGAGCGATAGCAGTGAACTAAATTTAGCTTCACAGTTGGGGTCATCATCATTTCGTGAAGCGTGCCATCTCCCGACCATTGAGCTACTACGCGCAAGCCAATTTCTTCGAGAAGAATGCGGCTAGACCAAGCATCACCACCGATGTTATAGTCTCCAATAATTGCGACATCGTAGGGAGTACCTTCATGACCCAGTTCTTTCTTTTTCTTGTCTGCTTGAGGAAAAACCCAATCCCGGATAGTGTCGTTTGCAATGTGGTGTCCCAGGGATTGAGAGACACCCCGGAAGCCTTCACAACGTACAGGTACAACGGTTTTTCCGATTTCTTTGCTGGCTTTCTTGGCAACAGCTTCGATATCGTCTCCGATGAGACCAATAGGACACTCAGACTGAATCGAAACGCCTCTATTTAAGGGGAAGAGTTCGTCTAGTTCAGTAATTAGTTTGGCAAGTTTTTTATCACCACCAAATACGATATCTCTTTCTTGGAAATCGGATGTAAATTGCATTGTGCCAAAGCTATCAATGCCTGTAGTTCCGATATAGTAGTTGCGACGACCAGACCAGGAATAATAACCGCAACCTACGGGGCCATGACTGATGTGAATCATGTCTTTGATTGGGCCCCAAACTACGCCTTTCGATCCAGCGTAGGCGCAGCCGCGTGTGGTCATGGAACCGGGAACGGATTTGATATTAGACTTAACGCCACAATCTGATTTGCCTTCTTCGTAGACATTCAGGTGCTTTTCCCGTTTTTTCTTAGCTTTATCGGGATAGAGTTCTAAAGCTTCTTTGATCAGGGCTTTTTTGTCAACAACTTCCGCAGCTAAGTCTTGAGGGTCAATAGTAGTAGATTCGATAGGAGTCATAAATCTGCCTCTCTGAGTGAGTAGGGAATAGGAAATAGGGAATAGGGGATAGGTTTCAGGTCGGTTTCAGGTTTTGAGTTTCAGGCTCCAACAATAATTCATCTGAAACCTCACACCTGAGACCTATTTGGGATTTTAGATAAGAAAATCTTTCCTTTTCTTGTTTTAGCCTATCCCCTTGATTACTAGGGTTTAAACACCAACTGTTACAGGGACTTCATCCGCAGTCTTGCCAACTAGATGCTCGAATTCTTTGTCATCACCAAGAATACCGAATTCAACCAGTAAGTCTTCTAATTCATCCATTGAAATAGGAGTAGGAATTGTCAGGTTCTTGTTGTCGATAATCTTGTTAGCAAGGGTGCGATACTCTTGGGCTTGAGGATGTTGAGGTGCATACTCAATCACTGTCATGCGGCGCAATTCTGCGTGTTGCACAACGTTATCGCGGGGGACAAAGTGAAGCATTTGAGTATTCAACCGCTTCGCTAAGGTTTCGATTAGTTCTAATTCACGGTCAACTTTACGGCTGTTGCAAATTAAACCACCCAGACGAACACCACCGGAGTGAGCATATTTGAGAACACCGCGTGCAATGTTATTTGCGGCGTACATTGCCATCATTTCACCAGAGGTGACGATGTAAATTTCTTGAGCTTTTCCTTCGCGAATTGGCATGGCGAAACCGCCGCAAACTACGTCGCCTAATACGTCATAGCTGACAAAATCGAGATCTTCGTAAGCACCGTTTTCTTCAAGGAAATTAATAGCGGTGATGATCCCCCGTCCTGCACAACCTACACCGGGTTCTGGGCCGCCAGATTCTACGCAACGCACGTCTCTGTAGCCAGTAAGTAACACTTCTTCTAGCTCTACATCTTCGACGGCTCCCCGTTCAGCAGCTAGGTGTAAGACGGTTGTTTGAGCTTTGCTGTGTAGCATTAAGCGGGTAGAATCTGCTTTTGGGTCGCAACCTACAATCATCACGCGCTGACCTAATTCAGCCATCCCGGCAATGGTATTTTGGGAAGTAGTAGACTTACCAATACCGCCTTTACCGTAGAATGCAATCTGTCTAATTTTTTCGTCAGTCATGGTTAATTATCCTTTGTAAATGAGTGGGTTTGTTGTTTAAGAAGAGGTCTTGAGTGGTTCGGTTCAGAAATAAGTATCAATTGTGAAACTTAGAATCTGAAACCTAACTATGGGGGGAGGACGCTCCTCTTGATATTTTCTGGTAAATTTCATAATTACTCGTGAATTTGTTGTAGGAAATCTGATGAGTCAATAGCCCGCTAGTTTACAGTGCTTGTACTACTAAACTGGGTAAAACTTTCTCTTTCAAAGTAGTTTCGATTAACCCTTTCAGAGTGGATGTACTACTAGGACAAGAACCACAAGCTCCTTTGAGCAAGACTTTGACAATATCTCCTTCTACGTCATAAAGTTCTACGTCACCTCCATCTGCGATTAGCAATGGGCGCACTTCTTCTAAAACTTTCTGAATTAAAGAGATTTTTTGGATGGGTGTCAAAGGTTGTGTAGGTGATTGATTTTTAGTCTCTTTCGCAAAAGCAATCTCGGTCGCAACTTTGGTGATGTTGGCTTTCTCTTTGAAGACTTCGGCAATTAAGTCGTCAATAGGATATAAACAAGAACCACAACCACCACCAGCTTTGATATAGCTAGTTACTTGTTCTGCTGTAGTTAAATTGTTTTCGACAATTGCCCGACGAATTCTCGGTTCGCTGATACCAAAGCAACTACAAATTAAAGTGCCTTCATCTTCAGGGTGTGCTTCTGGTTCAATGCCACGATATTTATAAATGGCAGCTTCTAAGGCTTCTTGTCCCATTACAGAACAGTGCATTTTAGCTTCAGGCAAACCACCTAAAAAATCTGCGATTTCTCTGTTGGTGACTTTTAAGGCTTGATCTAATGTCAAACCCTTGATTAATTCTGTTAAAGCGGAAGAGGAAGCAATGGCGCTGGTGCAACCAAAGGTTTGAAAACGAGCATCGAGAATTGTATCTTGGGGTTCGTCGATTTTGAGATGTAGTCTTAAAGCATCACCGCAAGCAATACTACCTACTTCGCCAAAGACTACGGCAATTCCTGGTTCGTTGGTTTCTTCGATTGCCCCTTGGTTTTTCGGGTTGTAGAATAAGTCTAATACTTTTTCAGTGTAGTCCCACATGGCAGTTTTCCAAATTAAGGGTATGAGGAGGAATTGGGAATTGGGAATTGAGAATTGGGAATTGAGAATTAGGAATTGAGAATTGAAAAGCTTTTTATGCTTTCACTGCTGCTTTATCTACTAACTGTTACGGCTTCTTGTCTATCTTGCAACCAGTCAGCAGAGTCACTATTGAAGGGTGAAAGGGAACGCAATCTCTCTACAATTCCTGGCATTACAGTTAAAACTCGATCTATTTCTGCATCAGTTGTGTAACGGCTAAGACTAAATCGGATCGAACCGTGAAGGATAACATAAGGTAAACCCATTGCCCGCAAAACATGAGAGGGTTCTAAAGAGCCAGAAGTGCAAGCAGAACCAGAAGAAGCGCAAATCCCGTATCGATCTAATGAGAGTAAGATAGCTTCGCCTTCGATGTATTTGAAGCCAATATTAGTGGTGTTAGGTAAGCGATGAGCAGGGTCGCCATTTACTTCACAATTAGGAATAGTAAGTAGCAGGTTTTCTTCTAGGCGATCGCGCAATTTGCTTTCTCGCTGAATTGCTTCTGGCATATGCAATAATTCGAGTTCTGCTGCTTTTCCTAAACCAATTATACCCGCTACATTTTCTGTTCCTGCTCTCCGGCCCCGTTCTTGATGTCCGCCTATTAACAACGGACGGAAATGGAAACCGCGTCTTACATATAAAGCACCAATGCCTTTGGGGGCGTGTAATTTATGACCTGATAGTGTTAATAGGTCAATGGTACTTTCCTTCATATTTAAAGGAATTTTACCTACGGCTTGTACTGCATCAACATGGAAGACTGCACCATATTCTTTAGCTAAAGCACCGATTTTTTCTATGGGGAAAATTGTCCCACTTTCGTTGTTAGCATACATGGTGGAAACTAAAGCTGTGTTTCCAGTTAATGCAGCTTCCAATTCCATTAAATCTAATTGTCCCTGACGGTCAACTGATAGATAAGTAACTGTGTAACCTTGTTTTTCTAGTTGTTTGCAAACATTAATTACAGCAGCGTGTTCTACTTGGGTAGTAATAATATGTCGTCTATCTGGTTGAGCGGCTAATGCAGCCCTAATTGCTGTATTGTTACTTTCACTGCCACAACTGGTAAACACAATTTCTGAATCATCTGCTCCCAAAAGACCTGCTACTTGTGCTCTGGCTTGTTTTACAGCTTTTCCTACTTTTCCCCCAAAGGTGTGCATACTGGAGGGATTGCCATAATATTCGGTTAGGTAGGGTAGCATTGCTTCCAACACTCCTGGATCTACCTTGGTTGTGGCATTATTATCTAGGTAAATACAAGTTGACATAATCTTGTCCTCAGATTGACAATAGGAACAGGGAATTGGAAATGGGAAAGGGAATTAGAAATTGGGAATTGGGAAGCAAGAAGCAGTTGTGAATGGAATGAAGTACAGCTTTATAAATTAGCAATTAGGAAGCGGCTGCTATACCTCATACCCATCAACTAGAGCCATTAAATACAACCTACAATCTCAGGAATAGCGTTAGAGCTTTTGAGAATATGGGTGTCATAAAATGCACGGGCAACTTTCTCAATTACGTCGTAAGCTTCCACTACAACTAAACCTGCTGTTTGTAAATCCGCTTTCGGACATTCGCCGACTTTGGAAACTAGAATTGCTTTACAATCAGAAAGAGCTTTAATCGTGTGTTCTAAAGTCGCTTCCTCGCCGTAACCGCTTTGGCAGTAATGATCGATTTTGCGATGACCGACGAATTTAGCTTCGTTAGCATCTACTTCGTAAATTTGAAACTCTTTAGCATGACCAAAGTGCTGATTTACTAAACCACCGCCTTTAGTTGCTACTGCTACAAGAATTTTGGGGCTGTTAGCAACTTTCTGACTAGGTTTGAGCTTTGCTTTGGCTGATTTGAGTTCGTCTTTAAACTTCTCAATGCCAGCATGAACTTCTTGCCGTGATTCAATGTTGTACTCTGGCTGCATTTCCATGAATTTATCTTTAGTAAATTCTTGGCTTCTGTCTTCGCCTAAGAGTCCTACAGCATCGGCCCGACATTGGCGACAGTGGCGCATCATCTTCATGTTGCCAGCACAGTTATCTTGCACTGTTTTCAGTTCTTTTGGTGTCGGCCCGCGCTGACCAGTTAAACCAAAGTGTGTGCCATGTTCTGGTGCTGAAATCAGAGGCATAATGTTGTGAAGAAATGCCCCTTTAGAACGAATCACTTCATTTACTTCTGGTAAGTGATGGTCGTTAACTCCGGGAATCATTACTGAGTTCACTTTGCAAAGAATATCGGCTTCTTTTAGTGCTTGTAAGCCTTCCATTTGCCGTTCGTGCAAAATTCTAGCTGCTTCAATGCCTTTGTAACGCTTCCGCCGATAGTGAACCCAAGGATAGATTTGTGTGCCGATTTCGGGATCTACCATATTAATAGTAATGGTGACATGATCCACGTTGAGTTGCTTAATTTTTTCAACATAATCGGGCAACATTAAGCCGTTAGTTGATAAACAAAGCTTGATATCTGGGGCTTTATCAGAAATTAACTCAAAGGTGCGGAAAGTTTTTTCCGGGTTGGCTAATGGGTCGCCTGGGCCCGCAATTCCCAATACTGTCATTTGCGGAATTTTGCCGGCAATCACTAATACTTTATGAGCGGCTTCTTCGGGTGTTAGCAGTTCACTAACTACCCCAGGACGACTTTCGTTAGCACAGTCGTATTTCCGATTACAATAATTACATTGAATGTTGCAAGCGGGAGCAACTGCAACGTGCATTCTGGCATAGTGATGGTGTGCTTCTTCGCTATAACACGGATGGTTTTCAATCCGCTTTTTAAGTTTTTCGTCAATTCCATCGGTGGAAGTACCACAGCTAGAAGAACTACAACCAGTAGATTGAGTAGCGCTTGTTTTAGTAAGGATTCCAGGTTGGGGTGTCATTGAATTTATGGGATTCAGTGGACTCGTCAACGCTATAGGAAATATGAACAAACAGGAATTATTTTGTTTATCCGTTGGGCCCTATATTAGGCTCCATTCCATTCATTAACTTCCCCCAGAATCCATCGGTTATTTGGCTTTTGGTACTGTTTGAATTTACCAATTACTTAAATACCTATTACCTATTACCTTTGGCGGGTTAAGCATCTGGCGTTATGAAATTTATAGCAGCTACTCAATTGCCTCCCGCAGAGATGGCTAGGGATAAGACTTATTAAACTAATTAAGAAGGTACTCAAAACCTGTAATCCTTACTCTGTAAGGGAAAAATAGATTTGAAAAAAAATTTTGGGGTATAGGTACGAGTATTTTTGGTCTAAGCGATAAGTATTTAGGTAGCCGAGAAGCGGTATTTTTGTACTCAAAGCTAACCCAGTTGGCGCATGGGTTTGATGAGATTTATAGCAAATTTTCTACTGGCTTGATGGGTACTCAAAAAATATAAATTTGATGCCCCAAATTTAATCTGATAGGGCAATTGAGAAGGGGGATAACCGAGACGATCTTTTGGAGAGATGGCTGACGGTATTCTTAAATTTAATTCTGTATCTAATATATCAGTTTTTTATGACCTGGGATTTTTTTTGGCGATTTCTTTACCAAAGTTATTGATTGTATCTAATGATACAGACAAAATAAAAGTAATAATAGGGGATTTGCCTCAAGTGCCACATAAAAAATGATGCTCGCTACTTTTACTGTAAGCCATAAAAGCTTAAATAGTAGTTAGATATACAAAAATTTAAAAAATAATTTCTAGACAGTCATTCTGACAAAGCACGACTTAACCAACAGGGTTAAAGACCCAGTAAGTCCTAAAAAGATGGTGAGTACAATTTTTTCTTCCCCAAAATTGGTACGTAAATAGTCTGAAATACTTGCTGAAAGAGACTTATGGCTGAGTACATAAATACTGAGTACGTCACTGATAAATACTCATACCTATAGCCAAAAATACTCGTACCTATAGCCCCAAAAAAAAATGAATCCCTCTCCTATCAAGGCATTTGGTGCTTGAGTACATCTTTAATTAATTTAATAATTCTATCCAGGTTAAGCAAACTACCTAGTTTTCAACTATCTGATATAAGCAGGAGATGGAGATTACGGCTTTTTCACCCCCCGGAAAGCAATGCTACAGACTTTTGCCCCTTTAACAGTTAAGCCTATTTCACAAGAAAAACTGTATGCTCAAGGTCGTACAACCACTCCAGCAGCAACAGAGGATGCCCAATCTACTAATCCACTTCTAAACTGGTGGCAAACAATCAAAATTGATTTTCAGATTATTTTCGAGCGCGACCCCGCCGCCCGTAATTGGCTGGAAGTTCTTTGCTTTTACCCAGGGTTTCATGCTTTGGAAATGCATCGGGTTGCCCACTGGTTACACAATCTTAAAGTTCCCTTTTTCCCCCGTCTAATTTCTTACCTAACCCGATTCTTCACCGGTGTCGAAATTCACCCTGGCGCGGTCATTGGTAAGGGGGTATTTATCGATCATGGGATGGGAGTAGTCATTGGGGAAACAGCAATTTTAGGAGATTACACCCTAATTTATCAGGGCGTTACTTTGGGAGGTACGGGAAAAGAAAGCGGTAAGCGTCATCCGACTCTTGGTAAGTATGTTGTTGTCGGGGCAGGTGCGAAGGTTTTAGGTAATATTGAAGTAGGTGATTATGTCCGCATTGGCGCTGGCTCTATTGTATTACGAGACGTGCCTTCAGATTGTACAGTTGTAGGTGTTCCTGGTAGAAATATTCGTCGCATTCCTCAAAATACTTGTCCACTAGAACACGGAAAAATGCCAGATGCAGAAGCGGCACTGATTCGCAGTTTAGTCGATCGAATTGAGAAATTAGAGGAGCATATTCTTCGCCTTCAAGTTGGTCAAAAGTAGCTATTTGACCGCAGACATTCCAGAGAGAAATAGCCCATGTTCTCTCCCTTGAGGTTTAAACATCAGCCAAACAAGTACAATTAATTTCGTCAAACTTCTAAACTTAGTTTTTCTATTGAGGGAATCTATGCAGCTAGATGAATTAGAACTTGACTTGCCTCCTTGTTTTGAAATTGGTCAAAAAGTCCAAACACGCAAGTTAATCCGTAATGATGGAACCTTTCCGGGTCAGGAAATTGGGGCCACTTTAGCAAAAAAGGGTGAAATTGGCTATGTGATTTCTATCGGGACATTTTTACAAAACTCCTATATTTATGCTGTGCATTTTATGGGAACAGGCTATATTGTTGGTTGTCGTGCCAGAGAACTAGAACCATTTGAAACAGTAATTTGAGGTAATTAAAGATGAAAGTAATGTTACGTCGCGGTACAACCGGCAAATTAATGGTTTACGTTGCCAAGAAAGATTTGGAAGAGGAAGTAGTGAGTGAAACGGAATTAAATGGGAACAAAATCTTGACTTTGACAAATGGTTGGGAATTAGAAATTGCTAATTTACTCGAACCATTGAAATTACCACAAACAGTAGAAGCCAAACGCTTAGCTTAGACTTTTGACATTCCTGACGCTTAGGTTAGACTTTTGTCACTCCTCCATCTCAAGACGTGGGGGAGTTTTATCTGACTGATATCAACTCTCAGACAATTGAGGTACACCTGGTAATTTGTAGATCCATACCTCACTTACTTGACAACTGTTACATCATCCCTAACACTTTCCGCAGTAACATTTGGTCTTCTCCCTTGACTTGAAAGCGACCATTTTCAATATCTCTAATCCAGCTTTGACTTTTGCCCATTAATGATGCTAATTCTCTCTGACTCAAAAGCCTTATCTTCCTTGCCTCAATAATCTGTTGAGATGAAAGTTCAACCGATGGTTTAACCTTGGTTCTATTTCTCTCTTTGGTTTTTTGAGGCTGAATAACTTTCATTTTGGTGGGAGATTCCCATTCAGGCGGGATTTCAAAATGTAATACTCGTGCGTTCATTAAACGATTCCACTTACCACGAGGTGCCACATCAGTTAGGCGATTATTCTTACTACCATCTGCAATCCAAAAGTCTAAAGCCGCCTCTGCTTCTTCTGGAATATTTTTGAGCTTCACCCATAGGGGTTGAATTTCTAGTGGATAAGTAATGGGATCGAATACTGGGTTTATTCCATAGCAACTGATAACTTCTAAATCATTTTCAAAGATTTTCATTAGCCGTTTGCGTTCATCTTTTTGTGAAGATAAAGTATTGAATTTTTTCTCACCATACGCTACGCGCATTAATGTAGGTACTGTGACACGCTGTTCTTTACCCATTTTGGTTTTAAATAATAACCAAATTAACATCCGTGCCGCACCTGGATGTTGTTGCCAAATGCCCATCACTGAATTTAATAGGGTTTTAGGCAGCGTACCATATTGATAAAAGCTATTCTGTTCTTTACAACCTTGTCGATTGAGAAAAATTTTTGTCCACTGTCCGGCTTTTATTCTGAATGTTAATCCGACTAAATGTTTATACCCCGAATCATCTTCTTGAAAATGATGTTCGATTTCTAACAAGTTCCAGACCGGACTATTTTTGAGGGAAATTCCTTTGACTTTTCCCTGGGGTGGTAAATCAATACTAAGCATTAATTTACAGGGTTGTTGAGCAAGTTCTTTGATGAGAGATAGCTTGGCAGCTTTAGTGAGGTCTTTACGTTTATCTATTCCTAAGTATTCTTCAATTTGGAGGTCATTGATGATAAATTCTTCTTCCCAAGGACGCTCTAAGGCAGTAATATGAGCTGCATAGATTAAATTGAGACAAGCAGCTTTAATGTCAAAGGATTCAATTACTGAAAAAGCCTCTGTATGTTTAAGTGATGCCGTTGAGTCAACCGCTAAGGGGTTGGCAACGCGAAAGGCAATCTTACCTTTTCCGTTTAAGATTTGCCGCTGATAGCATACTTCTCCAGTATCTTCTATTTCCCAGCGAAGAGATGTTCCCTGTACAAGAATATTGCACAATTCCCAGATAGCAATTGCAGAAGCAAAGGGATTATTTTTCCCATTAGTAAAAAGGTTAGGACTAGGAAGAGTTCTATCACTATCAATTTTATATCTCCCTTTTTTTGCTCGGAAAGGAACTGGGGAGTTAACTGGACAGCAAATGACACATTGAGGCGCAGAGTAATTTTCGCAGTTATCGCATAAATTGGGATCGATCCAGTATTTATCATCTTTTCGTTTGATCGCCTCTGTAGGACAAAGAGGCTCACAAGTATCGCACTGAATGCAACGATTAGTGATGGAATAAGACATGGCTAATCAAAATCACTTAATAACTGAGCTAATAATATTCTTGATTAGTAATGATCTTTTGTTCATGCCAAACAATTAAATATTCATTAATTATTTTTTAATATCTCTAAAGCAGATATAAAGAAAAAGCATCAGAAATTTTCTGATGCTTTGTATATTTAAATACAGCAATTGTTTCAAGATCTCCTTTTAGATTTGGGATTTCTCTTAAATACTCAGTGACCGATCGGTAATTAATATTCGCTCATCAACAAATAGTAAGATTTTAAGCTCAAGGCTGAAGACAGGGATGTTGACAGCAATAAAAGCGAGGGTTTCAGCAATTAATAACGTCTTAACCGTCAAAACGGTTGCTATAGCTCGAAATGCTAGTACCTCTTCCCAAAAAAAAAATAGAAAGCTGTTCAGCTATGGATTTGAGACTCTGAGTACAGCCTTAATTAGACGGTGTTTACTAAAATACGAACTGATATAATTTATTTAATTACTTTAGCACCAACAACAGCAGTTAAGTCGTAATATCAAATCCGGTTAATTATATATAATTCGGATCGAGAGCAAGTTTGCGAATATCTCCCGGCTTAAACCAGAGATCCAGAAACCTGTCCGTGTTCCTAATAATGATTAATTAACTGAACTTGATATCACCAGACTAAAACGAGGCTAGGTTGACACACCCACCTTTAAAAAGGATGGGGTTCTTTGGAAGTTGGCTTTCACCGAAAACCATACTTAAACCCATTGCTTTCGCCATTTAAACAGATGAATACTAGAGATTGGCTAATAACAGACAGTGGAGAGTGTCAACCTCGACCTACAGCTAGGGAGTGGGATTTAATTAGTGACTGCTATTACTTACATCGCTTCCTAACAGACATTTTGGATTTGGTTGAACAGGCAAACAATGAAGCGGAACAGTGGGATTATTTACCCCAAATCCGAATGCGTGTACGCCAATTAATTACAAATTCATATTGGGTACAAACTCAATACCTAGAGCCTTGTCCAAAAACAGGTCTTGCGATTCTGACGCTGTATGATGAGATTGGATATCCACTAACTATCCAAAACGTCACCTTTGCACCTGGAGTAATTTCACCCATTCACAATCATGGCAGTTGGGGGATAGTGGCGGTGCTCAAGGGACAAGAAAAACATCGTTTTTGGCGACGCTGTAACGATGCAGAGTTTCCCTCAAAAATTGAACTTACAGGCGAAAAAGTTTTTCGGGCTGGAGAAATTATCAGTTTTACACCTAATGCTATTCATAGTGTAGAAGCAGTAGGAGAGGAACCCACAGTCACTTTTCATCTTTATGGTGATGTCTTGCCACGATCCCGTTTTGAGTTCAATATTACAACCCAGACAGCCAAAAGTTTTTAGATTCAACAGTAGAAAAAGAGGAAAAAAATATGCTGAAAGCATCTGACATTATGACTCAAGATGTTGCTACCATTCGTGGTTCTGCAACAGTAGCTGAAGCCGTTAAATTGATGCGGCTAAAGAGCTTGCGGGCTTTAATTGTAGATATCCGCAATCAGCAAGATGCTTATGGTATTCTCACCCAGACGGATATTGTCTCTAAGGTTGTTGCTTATGGAAAAGACCTAGAGAAAATCCGCGTTTATGAGATTATGACCAAGCCTTGTATTGTTGTCAATCCCGATCTAGGAGTTGAGTATGTAGCGAGGTTGTTTGCTAATACAGGTATCCGCATTGCTCCAGTAATTAGCAATACTTTGATTGGCATTATTTCTCAAACCGATATTCTGTTTAAAGGCGATTTCCTAGAAAATCCTAAAGCTCCCCTGATGCGGCGAGAATTGGGGAAAGCGATTGAGAAAGCCAAATCAATTTCTAGTGCTAAAGGTATTACCAGTCAGGAAGCTATTGATGCTTGGGCTTTGACAGAGGAGCTGGAAGCTGAGGTTACTTATCAAGAAGGAACTGAGCCGAAAGAAAAAACTGCTTTTCAGCTATACTGTGAGGAGAATCCAGAAATTTTACAGGTACGACACCAAATTTTGAGTGCAACTGTTTGATCGAGTTTAGGAAGTTAACGATTACCACAAGAATTGAATATTGGTAACTTCAGCGTCGGACGGGGTGAAAACCCCGCCTAATTTTATTGCGATCGCAGATGAGCTCATGTGTGGAGGTTATGTGCGATCGCAATAACATTGAAGCTCTATGTCAAAAGGATGAGATAATATTATTTTTTCAGAATAAAAATAAGCGCAGTATGTCTTTTGGCCGACACAGCAGGATTTATCCTTAAATAAGATAAAACAGTTAGCACAATGCAGTGTCGTATATCATTATGAGTCTTAAGCGTCGAAATTTCTTGTATTTACTGAGCGCCAGCGTTGGAGCAGCTACGTTTGGTGCTTGCCAAGCATCGGGAAGCAATTTGTCTCGACCCCAACCTACCCCTAAACAGGAGGATATCTTAGCTCAAAGCCAAACTGGTTTCACTTTACCACCTTTACCTTATGAATACAATGCTCTAGAACCGCACATCGATGCGCGAACTATGCAATTTCACCACGATAAACACCACGCCGCCTATGTCAAAAATCTGAACGATGCTATTAACAAACACTCGCAACTGAAAGGAAAGAGTGCTGAGGCATTGTTGCGAGACATCAATAGCGTACCGGAGGATATTCGCACAGTAGTTCGTAACAATGGTGGCGGTCATGTTAATCATACCATGTTTTGGGAAATTATGAGTCCCAAAGGCGGAGGTGAACCAACGGGCGCGATCGCAACTGCAATTAACCAAACCTTCGGTAGTGTTGATGCCTTTAAACAACAGTTTAACGACGCAGGCACAAAACGTTTTGGGAGCGGTTGGGTTTGGTTAGTACGCAATAAAAACGGCAGACTTGAGATTACAACTACCGCAAATCAAGACAGTCCTTTGATGGAAGGCAACTATCCAATTATGGGGAACGATGTTTGGGAACACGCCTATTATCTTAAATATCAAAACCTGCGCGGCGATTATCTAAAAGCATGGTGGAATGTTGTCAACTGGCCGGCAATTAACCAGCGGTATGAGCAAGCGATCGGTTAGTATTTGTTAACAGTTAACGGTTAACGGTTAACTGTTAACAACAATAATAAAGTCCCTGCTAAAAAGCAAGGACTTTAAAAGTATTAAGGGTGAAGTGTAAACAGTTTCATCCTGAATTTTTTGTTTCTAAAAGGCTTTGAGCCTAGAAGAGTGAAGAATTCTTACAAAGCGTTACCGCGAGGAAGAACTTCTTCAGGGAAGATGAAGTTTTCGTGCGGTTGGTCTTGAGGAGCCATCCAAGCGCGGATACCCTCATTAAGCAGAATGTTCTTAGTGTAGAACGTTTCAAACTCAGGATCTTCAGCAGCTCGCAACTCTTGGGAGACGAAATCGTAAGCCCGCAAGTTCAAAGCCAAACCGACGATACCAATAGAGCTCATCCACAAGCCAGTGACGGGCACAAACAACATGAAGAAGTGCAGCCAACGCTTGTTGGAGAAT